>JANNPR010000184.1:0-1449 GCA_031400345.1 Planctomycetota bacterium
GGTAATGCCTCCGCTTGCGACTCAGGCTTCAATGCATGGTGTCCTTGACAGCCCCGTTGAAACTCGGCTCGAATAACCATCCGTGTGATTCCCTCATTTTCTCTTTGACTTCAAATTTCCGACAGGTCTCGCATCTGACAACGAGGGCGATTGACCACGGCGGTCGAATCCAGCGAATACTAAACCGTGACCTTCGGAAAGCAGGACATGTCAGATCGGCTACCGAATAGATCGAAACGATTTGGCGTCGGCAAAGAAATCGGCGGCGCTGTCTACCTGCATCGGCGTTACGAGGCGAGACTTGGTGACGCTGTGGCGAACGCGAAGAAACGACTCCCTGCCGATTTTGATTATCAGATCGTGATATGAACTTCGACGATGATCAATTGTTGAATGCGTTTCTTGAGCAGATTCATGCAATGAAACTGCAACGTAGCGGGACGCTCGGTTCCGCGTTGAAGAAGCCCCTGCTCGTTCTGCTGTTAGTCTCGCGGATCGAGAACGATCGCGTCGAAGAGAACCGATTTCACTTCGACGACATCGAACAAAAACTTGCGTCACTGATTCGCGAGCACGGAGGAAGACCCACGCCGAGTGGTCCCAAGCCGGAGCAGCCGTTTAGCCATCTTCGCACGTCACCGTTTTGGAATCTCACCACACAACGTGGGTATACGTCAGGCAAGACAGCGCTGGTCTCGGACCTGCGCAATCCAAATTCATTTGGGGCATTCGACCCGAATATCTTCCGATTACTTCGCAGTTCGGCGGTTGCCCGTGCACAAGTCGTTGATGCGATTTTGGACGAATGGTGGCCGGCGACCCTTCACAGCGATATTCGAGAAGACCTTGGACTCGAACGCCTCGACGGCCGAAGAAGTCGTCAACGCGATAAGCAATTCACGATCGATGTACTTGAAAACTTCCGTTACAGTTGCGCGTTTTGCGGTTTCCACGCGTTGTTGAACAAGCAGGCGACGGGGATTGATGCCGCACACGTGCACTGGCACGCACATCATGGCCCAGATGATGTAAGCAATGGACTTGCTCTCTGCAAGCTCCATCATTGGGCGTTTGATAAGGGAATTCTCGGCATCGACGAGAGCGAGAAGGTCTGCGTTGCCGACGCTTTCATCACGCACACGGACGGCGGGCTTCCGATCGCCTCACTTTCTGGATGCATCTTTGCCGTCCTCCCACAAAAGGTTGCACTTAGTAAACAAAGTCTGGAATGGCATCGCGACAACGTGTATTTGGGTACATGAACTCGATGGATTCTCGCACGACTGAATGTCAATTGGCGAACGTTGCGTCTGTCGCGCCAACGAGCGCTAGATGCGGCTGGTGACTAATCCAATCTGCCTTCTCGCGGGCAGCCTGTGCCGATTTAAGATGATCGAGTTCGTCATACATTTCCCTTTGCCGCTATTGAACTAGTTTTGCAAAACGACC
>JANNPR010000185.1:0-1423 GCA_031400345.1 Planctomycetota bacterium
AAAACCGTGAAGCGGGGGGCATCCCACAATGACGCGTGAACTTGTTCGTTAGACAGTCGCATTAATCGCGGAACGACTCCATGCCATCACGTAGCAAACGAATTGCAACGATCTTGAGCATAGGGGTGGCGCTGGTCCTTGGCTCCGTTTTCTACACTCGGTATTTCCTATCTCGACCGATCGGCCGTGGTCCAGCTGGCCCACAAGTTCATCGCGATGTTTTTTCGAAGCCATGGACTGAGAAAGCTATCCGCTTAATCGGGATCGGTGATAGTATTACGGCAGGCCTTGGGGCTGACTCACCGGACCACACGTTCTTCAATCGTCTCGTTAAGAATCCCGACGACGAATATCTCGACATGCAAAACATCTGCCTGTCGCGAGTGCTTCCAAATTTGACCTCCCAGAACTTGGCAATCTCAGGTTCAACCTCCAGGGATCATCTCGTCGTAATTGACGAACGTCTCAAGCCGCATGGTCCCGATGTGTTTGGGTTGGTGGTTATGACTACGGGTGGAAACGACTTAATTCACAGCTATGGCAGATCACCGCCCAGGGAGTGCGCGATGTATGGCGCAACGCTTGTGCAGGCTGCACCATGGATCGAAGCCTTTAGGCTTCGGCTCGATGAAATGCTTCGTAAGATCGATGCCTGCTTTCCCGGCGGATGCGAGATCCATCTTGCCGACATCTATGATCCAACCGACGGTGTGGGCGATGCTCCGAGCGTCTATCTCCCTCATTGGCCAGATGGGCTGGCGATTCACGCCAAATACAACGAAGTGATTGCTGAATGTGCGGGGTCTCGCCCGAATGTACATATCGTTCCATTGCACAAGGCCTTCTTGGGTCACGGTGCTCATTGTCGCCAGTTCTGGAAGAAAACGTACGTTCCCGAGGATCCACACTATTGGTTCTACGACAACATTGAAGATCCCAATGATCGTGGCTACGATGCGATTCGACGGATCTTCCTCAACTCGATAGTCGAGCATTCCGTGCCTTTTCGTGAGGAGCACCTCGATCCCAAAGATCCTGCCGAACCGCAAGCACCGAAGCGGTGATGGTCAGGTCTGTCCCGAGGGGCGCGTGACCCCAAGCAACCGCCTTTGATTCGCTCTGAAAGAGCACCGTTATATCAGCCCGGGGCAAGCGAAGCGGCGTGGGCGACGCCCCGCGTAAACGGATCCATGTGGCCGCCCCCTTCGGCGCTTAAAGAGCGCTACTGCAATCACATCGCGCTACGGATTTTCACCGTCTTGGGCCGTCACAATGTTGCAGGACTCGGTTTGGTCATCGAAATGCAGCTCGACCCCACCAGTCTCCAGTTGCCGCAGCACGTTCTCGACACGCAGTTCGATGGACGAATAGTCCGTGCCGTCACGGGTGACGAATTCCTGGACAACGGCCCGCAGCGTCGCGG
>JANNPR010000194.1:0-1947 GCA_031400345.1 Planctomycetota bacterium
ACGCTCCCCGAGGTGTTCATTGGAAACGGTGGCAACTTTCATTCCGGGCAATTCGGCGGTTTCATGGGCTCCCAGTGCAACCCTGAATTCGTCAGCTGTAATCCGGCCGATCCCAGATTCCAACTCTCCGGGCAGTATGCCAGCCGCGTACCGAGCAGCCAATTAAATCAACGTGCCTCATTGCTTGAACAATTGAATCTCGGAGCTTCGCACAAAGCCAGTTCGGCGGCGGAGCGGGACTTTGATCAACTTCAGCAACAGGCGTTCGACCTGCTTAGTTCCAACGGTGCCTGCCGGGCATTTTCGCTTGAGGACGAATCGCCACGGACTCGCGATCGTTATGGCCGGCAGCACTGGGGGCAAAGCGTGCTGCTGGCGCGGCGGTTGATCGAAGCAGGTGTCCGATTCGTCACGGTGAACTGGCCGCGAGTGCCTGGCGACCGGGGCGTCGATAATCCGCTGTGGGACACCCACGCGCGCAATTTCGACCGTATGGAAGATGTCTTGGCACCGCAATTCGACGTGGGGTTCACCGCTCTCCTGGAAGATCTGGATCAGCGAGGTCTGCTCGCGGAAACACTGGTCGTGGCGGTTGGCGAGTTTGGAAGAACACCGCAAGTGAATGCGAACGCTGGCCGCGATCACTGGGGCGGTGTATTCAGTGCCGTGCTGGCGGGGGCGGGGATTTCCGGTGGGCAAGTACTTGGTGCCAGCGACAAACACGGCGCGTATCCAGCAGTGGATCCGGTGAACGCGGGCCACCTCCCGGCCACGATATTCCATTTACTTGGAATCAATTCACAAGGAACGTTTCACGACCGCGCCGGGCGAGAATTGAGCATCTGTGACGCTCAACCTTTATTCAAATTGTTTGGCGAGTCGCCCGCCACGAGTGACCGCATACAGCCATCCGGAGACATCTCTCGCGTTCCCAACTACACCTCGGTGGCGCTCATCGAGTCTGATTTCACGTCTGTCGTACAACTACGTCCACTGGATGCTCCAGCAAATCCTAAGGGCTGGAGGGCCGCGCCGATCGTCACCAATCTTGATCTGTCTGCCTTTGGCGTGATGCTCCTTTCGAATCGTGCTGGATCGGAACTGCCTTCTGGCCAATCCGGAGACAAGATTCGTCGACAAGCCGCAATTGGCGTTTTTAGTCCCGCCGCCGAATCTTTTCGCCTAGAAGCCGGTAGCCTGGCAGTCCTGGCACAGCAAATTCGCGATCCCCAGACGGGTCGATTCGTGGTTACGTTGACGGCGGAGGGAGACGGTTCGTCGAAGGCGTTCTACGAAGACTTCTTCCAGAAACATTTCCGTTGTCGACTAGTGATCTTCCAATTCACGCAGCCTGCCAAGAATCCCGAGCATCGTAGCGAACTAGCCTCGGTGGAAATCCGTCCTGCATTCCGCAATTCGGCGGCTTCAACCGCAGAAACGTTTGTGCTTCATAAATTACTCGGGAATCCGGGTGCGAACTTCACCTTTGGATTAGGGATCGGGACCGCCTTGATCGTAGAACGTTGTTCGGATGGTGCCATCGATGTTCCCGCTCGCTCAGAGGCCTTTGTGCGGATAGAACGCGTCGCGGTGAAATTCGAAGGTTTGGCGTTCTAGAGGTTCGAGGTAGCGAATTACGGCAGCGTGACGCGACCGCCAGAGCAGGCAAGCGTCTGGCCCGTCATGAAGCTGGACCTTTCGCTCAACAAGAAGCAAGCCAACTCGGCCACCTCTTCAGGGCGGCCGAGTCGCTTCAGCGGCGTGTCCCGAACGATTCCTGCACGAGTGTCTTCCTCCAACACATAGGCCATTTCCGTGTCGATCAATCCGGGTGCAATGCAGTTGATGCGAACGTGCGGCGCAAAGGCTTCGCTGCAGCATCTGGCTAAAGCGATTACACCTGCCTTAGCTGCGGAATAGTGAATCTGCTTGGCTCGAGGTCGAAGG
>JANNPR010000212.1:0-4876 GCA_031400345.1 Planctomycetota bacterium
TCGGCGGGCGCCTGCGGCTTCATGTCCCATAAGTCGATCTGACTGGGGCCGCCGAATAAGAAGAGAAAAACGCACGAGTTTCGTCGACGACTCGACGATGGATTGCTCGCCATCGCGGTGCGTAAGGCCGTCAACTGCGTCGCGGACAGACCCAGTAGGCTTAGCCCGCCAACTCGCAATATCTCACGACGCGACCATCCTTTGCCACATGAATCGCTTTGCTCCCTAAACACCGACAACATGGTTGCCCTCGCCATAGGCCAACGGGCGGTGATGATCAGCACATCCACACGAGTCTAGATGTTATGGCCGCCAAACGCTACATCTCGAACTCAAATGTTCGGGCGACGAAGGTCCAAAGACGGTCCGCCATCGTGCGGTATCCGGCGTGGATCTTGGCTTGGCCTCGGCTGTCGAGAAACACGTGCCCCTCTGGGTCATCAAACGCGACACTGGCTTGGTACATCGTGCCCACTACGTGCTCGCGTCCTTGACGGTCCGTACGCGTAGCTACCTCCCCACCGGCTTTCAAAGTCAAGTTTGAGGGAGCAACTTGCATATCCACCTTGGCGACTTGTTGAATTGTGCCGCGGAAGGGTCGCCCTGGAAGTTGCTCCAAGAACAGATCGACAGCTTGACCGACTTGTACGGAATCGACGTGATCCTGGTCAATCGCCAGAATGGCTTCCATCTTATTCACGTCGCCAATCCGACAGACCAGTGTGGCTTCGTTCAGGTAAGCGCCCAAATTATGCCGGTCCAACGGCGTATCGTACCAGGACGAGAGCTGTCGCGCGTCCGGCTCGAATTTCGGAGTCCTTGTGGCTGGAATCACTTCGCCGGATGCTGCCGCCCGAATCGTCAGTCGCTCGATGTCGCGCTGCCTCTCCGTCAAACGCTCATGAAGCGATGCCAGAGCTTCTTCCGTGGCGGCAACCACGGCCAAAGCATCGTTTTCAGTAAACGATCGCTGATGCAGATGATCCAGCTTGATGGCCAGCTGATCTCTCTGCCCCGTCAGTTCCAAAGTAGACAGCTCTAAGTCTGTGTTTTGTAACCTTAACAAGGGTTGAGCAGCCGACACGAGCTGCCCCGGCTGCACAAAAATCTCGCTCACCCGACCGGCGACATCAACATATATATTGGCCGCTTCGCGAGGCACCACTTGGAGAGGGCAACGAATACGCTGGGGGAGCGGCCACAACAGGAACAGGCTCACAAAGACAATCGCCGTTGCGCCAACCATCGACAGTCGCAATTTGTTTAACCGGTCGAAACGGCCAGGCACTTTGAAAAACGCCGTCCATTGACGCACAGACATCACGATAGTCCCTCCGATTACGGCACATACCATCAACTGTCCTACCACTTTGGCACCGTATGGCTCCATCACCTGATACAAGAAGCACAAAATCGCGAACCACACACTCCACGAGTAAGCCAATGACGCCGTAGCGTACGTCACGAACCAAACACGACCTCGCTTGGGGAGTGAATCGGTCTGAGGAGGAAAACCGAGTAGCCACGATGCCGCGAGCTGCCTCAATAGTCCAAATGCCTTCTGACGCAGATTCGGTACCTCGATGAGATCCGACAAAATGTAGTAGCCGTCATATCGCATCAGCGGATTCGCGTTGAACAGCAATGTGCTCACGGAGCACGTGAACATGACACCCAGGCACAAGTCGTTTATCAGTCCCAGGTCGGTAACCCGCCATAGACAGGCCGCCAGAGCGGCCAGCACCAGTTCCACATACATACCGGCCGCACCAATCGCCGCGCGGTGCCACTTGTTCGCCAACATCCACGAGTCCGAAACATTGCAATATAAACACGGCGTCAATACTAGAAGCATGAGTCCTAGCTCGTGACACTCACCACCCAGCCGCTTACAGGCTGTCCCATGACCAAGTTCATGAAGCACTTTGGTAAACGCTAAAACGACCGCCAGTAACAGCCAATTCTGAATCGAGAAAAACTCGTGAAACCCAGGGAGACGCAAATAAATCTCATCAAACTGTACGATGACCATGACCAACGCGCATGACACCAACGCGAGATTGAAGACAATCGCCCAGGGGGTGAAAAACCAGCCGAACCATCGATTTATAATCACCAGCAGTCGGTTCGGATCCATACCTCGCACACGAATGGAAAGCAGATTCGTGAGCCGCGTTCGGCGTTCCTCGCGCCGTCTTTCCCGTCCCCGCTGGGCCAACACGGCTCCCTGGCCGGCGACTTCAGAAACGATCAAGGAACATCGGTAGAATAGGCCCAGCAACCGATGCAGCTCATATAACTCTATTTGCTGCGGAGCGAACCGGCGCGCAAACCGCCCTTGCAATTCGCCCAGACTGGTGTGCCCGTCGAGCATCTCCAAAATGGCGAATTCTTCCGATTCCAAACGGTAGTACTTGAGTGCAATAGGATCCTTAACCAACCAATACACGGCCCCTTCATACGATTGTTGACGCACCTCTAAATCAGCTCGACGCCGCAGTCTTAAAGGTGGAGGGTGGTGGGTGGAGGGTGAAGGGTGGAGGGTGGAGGGTGAAGGGTGAAGGGTGAAGGGTGAAGGGTGAAGGGTGGAGGGTGAAGAATGGCGGGTGCCACTGGCAGCCGCTGGATTTGACTTGGCCATGGGTACACGTTTTTTCAGCGGCAGGCCAGTGCGCAGTCCGCAAAATTTGGTTCGCAATTCGGTCTTTCCGGAGGCAACACTGGCTTGCCGCCGAACCTCCGTGTTCGAATGGTCTTGTCAACTCCGGCGGCTGCCAGTGGCACACTCTTGCCGTCACGCTCCACCCACCACCCTTCACCTCTCTCCAAGCTGAATCTGCATGGTGGCCCACATGCCTGGCCTCAGCAGCCATTGTTGTTTTTCCAACTTGTTTTCCACTTCGGCTCGAACCCGATACTTGTTACCTGTTCGAACGAATTGGCTGACGAAGACGACTTTTCCCGCCAATTGAATTTTTCGACTTCGCGCCAACTCGACTTCGACGGACACTTGGCGATCGATGATCTCCGCCGGGTCATAGCTGGCGGATTCGAGAAACCCTTCCACCTTCAATCGATCCATGCGAACCAAACGGAAAAGCGGGTCCCCGGCATTTACCCACTCGGATTCCTCGTGGAAGATTTCGAAAACCACGCCATCAAAAGGTGCGACGATCTTGCGTCGAAGAATGCTCTCATCGGCCGCAGCAACCGCAGCTGCTTTTGCATCCGCAGTCAATTGGGAAATCTGCATATCGAGACGGCTTTTCTGAATCGCGAGCTCGGAACGGTCTCGGTCCAACTCCTTCCGTTTCAGTTCCATTAACGGTACGGTCCCCTTGTTCTCACGATTCATCTGTCGAGTTTGAATAACTTCGGTTTCTCGGAGTTCGAACTCTTTCAAGGCGTAACGGATTTCGACATCATCCGAGGCACGTGCTTGAGCCGCCCGACCTTCTGCCTCGGCGGCTTGGCGCTGCAAGTGGGCCTGGCGGTCGTCAACTTTGGCAAGTACATCGCCCTTGCGTACCTGGTCATTCTCCTTGGCACTAAGCTTCTCGATTCGACCCGTCTCTAACGCCGGTACGTCGACATCTTCCTGCGGAGATACTTGACACCGCTCGACGATCGCCACTATCTGGGGACTGTCGGCCGTCAGGTGTTCGCAGGTGCTTAAAAGGATCAGGATTAGCGGTAACGTCGGCCGAAATCGCTTCATCGCGATACGCTCCAAGTAGGCGCTTGTTGGTAGGTTGAGACTATTGGTCCGTCCGATTCAAACTGGACGGGCCAGAAGACCCGTCCTACTAGCATGCTCACAGCCAAAATAGAACTTTCGTCTGCACTGTTTCGATTAAGTCGCGAAATAGCACGTAGCCTAACGGCCTGCGGCCGCAATGAATCTTGGCGGCTACCGATGTATCGCTTCGTAGTTCAGGCAACGCTGATTTCTCTACGTGAACTCGCACCAACACCACGCTTCCATGTTCGCTGTTGAGCTCTGTTGAACGTCGGACTTCCTTCACCAGACCCGCTACGGAGTGATTGGGAAATGATGAAAGCAAAAACGTAATCAGTAGCTTGCCACCAGTCTCATTCCAAGCTTTCGCAAGGTGACCTGCGTGGCGTTCAGGGACGAACAGCTCTAGTTCCCAATCTCCGTCCGGGTCAATCACCGTTAAAAGTCCTTGACCTCGTTGAACAGGTCGTCGCATCAACAACTCATTAGCCCGCCACGTGACAATTTGACCAGCCATGGGGCTACGCAGCTCAAGCAGCTCCCTTTTCTCTTGGAGCAGCGATAGTTGCTGCCGCAGCGTCAGCTCCTGCTGTTCCCGTTCAGCAATCTCGCCTGCGATTCGGCTTTGTTCTGACGGCTTTAACCGATGGTCGAACTGCTCTCGCTCCAGCCGTCGCAATTGCTCTTCGTTCGTGCGGAGATCCCCTTCTGCCTTAGTCAATTCCGAGTCCAAATAATTGCTCGTCATGCGAACCAACAGATCCCCCGGCTTGACACGTTGTTCGTGTCGCACGGGGACTTCAGTCACTATGCCGTCGATCCCGGCGAACACCTCCAGATATACAGATGGACGTAGCTTACCTCTGGCAGCCAAGTTGAAGTCGACGGGGATCACCGCGATGCTTGCCATGGCAATCGTGATCAGAGCCACCGCCACTATAGTTTTGGGCCATTGCCGCAACCGCTCGATGAATCCATTCTTGCCTAATGACTGCCATAGCGGGAGTAGAAATAGGTCTTCGTGCTCGAGGGCATTCGTAAGTGCCAAGGTGCCATGTTCTGCAACCAACTGGGAACGTCTTGAAAGTCCTTCGTCCTGCCGTCCATGTTGAAATTTTTCGACCACCAACACGGCCG
>JANNPR010000218.1:0-2172 GCA_031400345.1 Planctomycetota bacterium
GGTACAGGGGCTCATTTCCAAAGAATACGCCAAGCGACAGGCGCTGCGGATCGATCCGTATAGGGCAGCGACGGAGGTTCCCCCAGGCGATCCCAAGTTGGCTCGTGGGGACACCGTGTACTTAACCGTCGTCGATAAGGACCGGAATTGCTGTTCGTTGATACAGAGTATTTATTTCGGGTTTGGTTCGCAGGTTGTTCCCGGAGATGTTGGTTTTGCGTTGCAGAATCGTGGCGCTTTGTTCGCACTGGACGATAATCATCCCAATCGCTTGGAACCGCACAAGCGACCATTTCACACGATTATTCCTGCCATGATCACAAAGTCCGGGCGTCCCTGGTTCTGTTTTGGCGTGATGGGAGGGGACATGCAGCCTCAAGGGCATGTTCAGATATTGGTGAACATGATCGATTTTGGAATGAACGTTCAAGCGGCCGGCGATGCGGCGCGTGTGCAACACTCGGGAAGTGCTACTCCGACAGGCTTGCCTGCGGAAGGTTCCGGCACTGTCGGTGTCGAGGCCGGGATAGCTGAAGAGACGGTCGTCGCACTGCAAGCCAAGGGACACAAGGTAATGAGGAGTCGCGGCAGCTTCGGTGGGTACCAAGGCATCCTGATCGATTGGGAAAATGGTGTCCTGCATGGGGGCACGGAACCTCGCAAGGACGGCGCGGCGGTTGGTTATTGAATTCTATGTTCCAGGTTCCGATTCTTTCCCCGTTTGTTTTCGAAAGCGAGACCGCGTGCTCAAGGAAGCCGAAATCGAGTCAAAGTTGAACCGTCCCGAGCTTTTGGCTCCGGCCGGTGACCAGGAGTGCCTGCGGGCCGCCGTAGAAAACGGCGCCGATGCCGTTTATTTTGGATTGGATTGTGGCTTTAATGCCCGCGCCCGAGCAGCGAACATGTCAATTGCGGATCTTCCGGAAGTGATGTCGTTCCTGCATCATCGCGGTGTGCGAGGCTACATCACATTCAACACACTGGTATTCACGGACGAACTCCATGCGGTGGAAAATCTTATCCGCGAAATTGCTCGGGCAGGTACCGACGCGGTGCTGGTGCAAGATCTGGGACTAGTTCAGTTGATCCGGCAGATTTGCCCCGACTTATCGATTCATGCCTCGACTCAGATGACCTTGACCAGTGTCGAGTGTATCCAAGCGGCAGAGCAATTGGGCATCGAACGCGTTGTTTTGGCTCGAGAACTCTCGATTTCGGAGATTCAAAGCATCCGACAGCAAACGTCTATGCCACTCGAAGTCTTTGTACACGGGGCTCTCTGTGTGGCGTATTCTGGGCAGTGTCTCACCAGTGAATCGCTAGGTGGGCGAAGCGCCAATCGGGGCCAATGCGCCCAAGCCTGCCGCTTGCCATACGATTTGATTTGCGATGGGCAAGACGTCGACCTCGGCAATGTAAAGTACCTACTAAGTCCGCAGGACCTGGCGGCTTACTCGCTCATTAAGGAACTGATTGCCGCTGGGGTGTGCTCTTTCAAAATCGAAGGTCGACTGAAAACGCCGGAATACGTTGCCAACATCACGCGTCATTATCGAGCGGCTATCGATTCTTCTGTGCGAGGTTTGCAACATGAGTTCTCAGCCGATTCCGTACGTGAGATGGAGCTGTCATTTTCGCGAGGCTTTTCTGCGGGATGGCTAAACGGCAACAATCACAAAGTATTGGTCCCTGGGCTAAGCTCCGCGAAGCGTGGTGTTCTGGTTGGGCACATTGATTCGATTGGAAATGACACCATTCGAGTGCTGTTGACGGCACCGGTGATGGCGGGTGATGGCATCGTGTTTGAAGGCGATCGCGCCAAAGGGAACGAACAAGGCGGCCGTGTCTACAATATTTGGCGGCACGGAAAACGGCTTCAGCAAGCGGTTGACTCCGGTGTCGTGGAAATGTCCTTCGACCGGGACGCGATTGATCTAGGGAGGCTTGTCGCAGGGCAAGGTATCTGGAAAACGGATGACCCTCGACTGACGGCAAGACTGCGCCAGTCTTTTACGGGTCCCGACCCCATTCGGCGAGTTCCATTGGATCTGCTGAGTTAACCTGTTAGTCCTTAGACAACCAAAAATATTCGCTCTACCTTTAGAACCAACCTATGAAACTAAATTTGCCCCTCACCGGACTGATTGGCAGTGCTTGCCTATTTGTAGCCGC
>JANNPR010000241.1:0-9140 GCA_031400345.1 Planctomycetota bacterium
TCAAGTCGGCGCCGGCGCAGAAGTGACCTCCAGCACCCCGCAGCATGATGATGCGCACACCACCGGCGGATTGGGCATCGGCGAGCACGGTCTTCAGCTCGCGCACCATCGCCATCGTCATCGCATTGCGCGCTTCGGGGCGGTTTAGCGCGACATGCAGGACCCCGCCTTCGCTGCGCACGAGCAGGGTTTCGAAGTCGGTGGTGTTCAGGGGGTCTTTCCGGGCCAGGTGCCTTCGAGCTTGCAGATGATGCCGAGCATCACTTCGTCGGCGCCACCGCCGATCGAGATAAGGCGGCCGTCGCGGAACGATTGCGAAGCGGGATTGTCGGCGTTGGTTGTAGCACCGGCATTCAGAAAACCATGCAGCCGCCAGCCGCCACAAGTTTCCGGAAACAGGTACCAGCGTTCGCATTCTTCCGCTGCTTCACATTCCGCAAGGATGTCGCATGCGTTCGTGGAACATCCACAGCCGTTGCCACAGCCGTTGCCGCAGCCGTTGCCGTTGCCGCAATGGCCATTCCCGCATGGACCGCCGCTTCCAGGTGCTGCACACGTCGGGCCAGCCGGTGAGGTGCAGCCAGCCGCTGGTGCTGCACATCCGGCCGGTGCGGCACAATTTCCATTGGATGCGGCTGCTGCTGCAGGGGCATCACTTGGTGAGTTTTGATAACCCGTTTGCGAATACGAATAGTAGTCGCTGTACGCGGTCTTTTGAACCGAACTCGGTTGCCGCAGGTCGTCGGACTTGGCGGTGCCTGCGAACAGGACGCCATATAAGGCGGCGGCAATCGCCATCTTTGAGAACTTCATGTTCTTACTCCCCATCCTTGAAGGTAGTTTGTCGCGTGGTGTGCGATCTCTGCTCGCGTCCGCCGCCTCAGTTACCCGCTCAGCCGTATTCAGGTAGAAGACGGTTTGTCGCGGCGCGGCCGACACACCACTGTCGCGGGTCGTGTTGCCGGGTAGCAAACCACGATCGAGCTAGGTTGGTGACTGACACTCCAAAGTTGCTATCGGCGCGTAACGAAAGGCAAATTCACTGGAAAGTGCTTTCCAGGAACCTCGAGAACTCCCGTTTTCACTGGACCTGTAAAACTGTTCGTTCTGCGTAAACTATCAGTTTCAAAAATGGCAGAAGATTGATCTCAAGCGTTTTCGCGACTCAAAGGAAAGCCCCGGAAAACGGTCGGGCATAGGTTCGCCGGCTCAATGACCCTGGTATCCCAAGCAAGTACTTAACGATTGGCTAAGACGTAAGGCCTGCGCAAGAAATGAGTCCCTCGCAAAATGCCGAATTCGATATCGGTACTGGACTTGATTGCGCCAGAAGTTTTTGTATTCGGCAGGGCTTTCGCCGAGATCAAACGTGTGGTCGCCATGTTGAAAGCAGTCTTCGATCACTCGGGATAGCAATACCGACCCGGGCCCGCTGGATGCAAAATGGGGATCGAACCCGGCTCGCAAACCGAAAACCGATCCATGGTACAGATAGTTGTAGGCAAACGCGACTGGAAGCTCATCCACCAGCAGCAGATTCACGGACACAGTACCGCATTTCGATGCTGCAGCGTGAACATCGCGCAAAAAGGCGCGAGCGGGCGGATGAGTTAAGGTGGTGCCAGTAGTCGACGTACCTTGCCAGCTACGTTCCGAGACTTGTTCGCATAAGTCATAAAGGTCCCAGCGTGGATCCCCGCCGTTTTCGCTGTTCGCACTCGGGCGATAATGCAGGCACCTTACTTGGCCTTTGGAATAAAGTCGTTTCTCATTGCGCCGTACGTTGTTCCGCCATTTCGAGGTGCGCTCGCTCCAATAGTTGGACCAACTGCCCTCCAGATTGATCAGTGAAACCTCTTCGCCGCGAGTGATTACCGGCGTCAGACCGGCCGCATTAAAAGCCAATAAAGTCTCTTGCGAGGCACTTCCGTCTGGCGTCCCATTCAACTCGAGGAGATCCCAATCTCTTGGCCCGTTCGCCAAATGCATAATCGCGTCGGTAAATATTTGGCCGCGACTCGGTCCCAGCGGACCGAACCAGTTTCCCCAGTTGTCGAGTGGATACTCCAAGACCCTCAAGCGACCAACTTTGTGCACTCGCTGCGAGATGATTAGCGGCATTAAACCAACAGGTTTTTTCGGGTCGCCAACTCGCACAAACCGCAACTGCCGAGTCGATCCGAAGTGTTTCCAGTATTCGTTAAACCATTCCGGAGACTGAAAGAACGTGGCGTTGGGGGTGGCATCGCAAAGTTCACGCCAGTCTGCATAGAGCCCACGCAATTCATCTATGTCGGAGATGACATCGGCTCGATGTTTGCAAACGGAATTAGACATGGGCGAAACAAGCGAGGACAAAAAATGCTGCGTCCGGTAGCTAAGCTCAGTAAGCGTTCTGGTTTTTCAGAACGACGGCGACGGTCTGAAACAGGATTTTTATGTCCATCCAAATAGACCATTCACGAATGTATTGATGGTCGCACTGGATTCGGTTGACCATCTTGTCAAGAGTATCCGTTTCGCCGCGCCAGCCATTCACTTGTGCCAACCCTGTGATTCCTGGCTTCACTTTATGGCGCAGCATATAGCCCGGAATCAGGCGGCGATAGTGTTCGTTATGCGCGTTCGCATGTGGCCGTGGTCCGACGAGCGACATACTGCCGTCCCAGACGTTGAACAGTTGCGGAATCTCGTCAAGTGACGTTCGCCGCAAGAATCTACCAAATTGAGTAACTCGTTGATCTTGTTTTGTCGCCTGTTGTATCGACGGTCCATTTTCGCAAACCCGCATGCTGCGAAATTTCCAAACCAGAATCTCGTGCCCGTCAAGTCCGTAGCGCCGCTGTCGAAAGAACACGGGGCCATCAGAAGTCAACTTGATCACCGCCGCGATTACCAGCATTGGGAATGCTAAGATAGCCAGCAAAATACTGGCCAGCCCCATATCAAACGCCCGCTTTACCACGCCATCGACCCCATAGAATGGGTTCTCGAACACGCTTACGACAGGCAAACCACTGGCGTCAGTCCACCGCGAATGTAACAGCTCAAATACAAAAAAATCCGGAACGATGTATACCGATGCGGTCGTGTCCGCAAGTTGATTGAGAAGTTCGCGGATGCGTTTTTCGGCGCGCATCGGAAAAGTGATGTAGATCCGATCGACCTTTCCGGCTTTGGCTAACACGAGTAGCTGTTGGGTATTCCCGAGTTTATCGCCGATGTCTTGAGGTAAATCGCTGGTACGAACTGGGGGTCGGTCATCAAAAAAACCCACTAGCTTCAAACCTTGCTCCGGGCACTTACCCAAGTTACGAGCTAGACGCACACCCAGGTCCGTTACGCCCACGATGGCAAAGTTGCGCGTATTGTACCCGTGCGCTCGCAACGAACGCTGTAGCCAGCGCAATAGAATCCGTGTAGCGACTAACAAGCCGGCGACCATCGAAGCACCAATCAGCAAGGATGATCGAGGAATGCTATCGGTAAATCGAGTTAGGTAGCCGGTACTGACCAGGGCTACCAAGGCGTACCCCCAGGTGAGCATCGAGGCAGCGAGCTCTCGGTATAGTGCGATGCCACGCCAACTTCGATAAAGGCCGGTCACTTCTCCAAAAAAACTGAGAAACACAATTCCGGTGGCAGCTCCTAAATAGTATCCCGAACCGTTGTAGGCACCGGCGTCCGACGCTGCAGCGACGAAGCCAACCAGAATGCAACTGGCGTCTGAGACGCGAAGAATCGCTTCTGTGGCGGGACGCTCCATACGTATCAACGGAATTGCCATCAGACTCTCCGGGCAGTATTCAAGACCCCAGAATCACTCATAAACCAGGTTCGACGGTATGCTCCTGACCTTTATCAACTATATGCCCTCGATTCATTCACGCCGGGAATCTGGGCGGACGAGGAGCACGACCGTGTTTCTTCCCCGATGGATTACGCGCTGGCGAAGAATTTGCCGTTACAATCCGCACAAAGCGTCGTGTGGGACCGGCTGACCGAAAGAAACCTCGCGCTAATTTTGTAAGCTAAGTTTGGAAAGGGCTGGGCTACGAGAAAAGGTAGCTGCAAGCATTTAGGCAAACGCACCCGCCAGTATGCGTCGTGCTGTGTTTCCGTGGAGAAATAGCGATGTTCAATCGTCAAAGGCAAAAACTGCTGATCGACAAGAAGGTTCAGGGAGATCTGACTGCCCGGGTGCTCGTGTATTGGCTGTTTTATACCGGGGCCAGTTTTTGCATCTTGGCGGGATTTCCCGTCGTCGTTTCTTGGATGGTTGCGGGAAATTCGGTTTCGGCATGGAGCATTATTGGCGACACCTTTGGCAAGTTCTGGCCTGCGTTTGCCGCATCCTTCTTCTTGGTACCCTTGGCAATCCGTGACGTCCTTCAAATGAGCAACCGGTTTGCGGGACCAATCTATCGCTTGCGACGAGGTTTGGTAGAGCTCGGTGAAGGGAAGCCTGCCCGGCATCTCCATTTTCGTGAGAAAGATTACTGGCGCGACGCGGCGGACGAATACAATCGAGTCGTCGATCGAATCGTCGAGTTAGAGGCGTCCCGCTCCGGCACTCGAGGTGCGATTGAAAATCTCATCGATGACGAACAGCCGGTAATCGCATGAGGCGATAGACAGTCTGTCAATTGTCACTGGTGATTTGCGGCAGCAGGCAAGACATCACCTATCTTGGTTTTACCGGGCATAAGGATCCGTCAATTCATCTCCGAATGTTAGACAAGCCCTTTCCCTGGACAGCGGTTCGAATGCCTCTAAACGTCATGGACGTTCACTTTCGCAGCTTCCAAAAACTAGTATTGCCCGGGTTGCTCCGACGCGGCATCGCCACGTTGGGTATGAAAAGCTTGGGAGGCATTTAGCAGGCTGGCACTGGCGTGCGCAATTTGGTCATGTCAATAGAAATTGCATTTATCCTATTTTTGTTCCTGGACAGAATTGCGACAGCGTTGTGCTTGTAAGCAGGATGGACGTTCCTGAAGCCGGGAAACGGAACAAAAACAAACTCGGGCCGAATGCATTTTGTGATCTTGACTCGCACAAACTGCGCAAGGCCAGGCTGCACCTGCTTGAAGCTCGATGGCACGGTAACACTCAGTTGCGTCACTAAGTTAGACTGGGAATTCGGCCGAGGTCTTCAAATCAATTAAAAAGACGGATGCCCTTAATCACCTATGTCTTACGCCCCGATATCTCACCGGCAAAAAATCAAGACATTTGACGAACTGGCTGCGCGGCTGGTTATGTTGAGGGCGAGCGGAACGCGGGTAGTACATTGTCACGGGGTTTTTGACTTATTGCACATCGGCCATATTCGCTATTTGCAAAAAGCACGTGGCCTGGGAGACGTTTTGGTCGTCACACTGACGCCTGACCGTTTCGTAAACAAAGGACCTCATCGACCTGCGTTCACTGAAGAATTACGATGCGATGCATTAGCGGCGTTGGATTGCGTGGATTTCGTTACCATCAACCTATGGCCGACGGCTTCCGAAGCCATACGCGCGTTGCGTCCGCTGATCTACGCCAAAGGTGCCGAATACCGCGATAATAAGACCCCCGAACTGTTGGAAGAAGAGCGTGTCGCGGCGGAAGTGGAATGTCGCGTTGAATTCATTTCAGAAGTGACATCCAGCTCGTCCCACCTAATCAATAGCCATCTCTCCTTATTCTCCCCAGATGTAGAACAGTATTTACAGAGCCTGCGACAACGGACGTCCGCCGAAGAAATGTTGCAGAATCTTCATCGTGCCAAGTCGCTACGACCGGTAGTAATTGGCGAAGCAATAATAGACGAGTACTACAATTGCAGCACGCTAGGGCAATCCGCTAAAGCACCCATCTTGGCGACCAAGTACGAATCTCACCAACGATTCGCCGGCGGATCTTTGGCAGTCGCGAATCATTTGTCGGCGTTTTGCGACGAAGTCCGACTGCTCGCGATGTTAGGTGCTGATAACTCTCAGGAAACCTGGATTCGACAACAGTTGCATCCCAAGGTACATCCGACATTCTTCCAAAAAAGCCAGTCCCCGACGATCGTCAAGCGTCGCTACTATGAAAGCTATTTTGGCGTTCCCTTGTTCGCGATCAATTTTTTGAACGATCAGCCGCTCTCGGCTGATGACTCGCACCAACTTCGCGGGTTGATGGCCGCACCATTAGAGGACGCAGATTGTGTCATCGTGGCCGATTACGGGCACACCATGCTCGATCCGGAAGCAATACGATTGCTGGCCGAGGAAGCTAAGTTTTTGGCGGTCAATACGCAGGCGAACGCAGCCAACCTGAGTCTACATACGATTTCAAAGTATCCACGCGCCGATTACGTGTCGTTGGCCGAGCGAGAACTTCGGCTCGAATGCCGCACTCGCACGGCAGACGAGCGCAAATTGCTGCTGGATGTGGGCCAACGATTGTATGCGTCGATCGTGGCAGTCACATTAGGTAAACGAGGCTGCCTTTGTTACAGCCGTAGTGCGGGCTATCACGCAGCACCGTCGGTAGCTACTACCGTGGTGGACCGCATCGGAGCGGGCGATGCCTTCTTTGCCGTCTCCGCACTTTGCGCCCGGCTTGGCACAAGCCTGGACGTCCTGACGTTTCTGGGAAATGTCGCCGGAGCGGAAGCCGTGGCCGCAGTTGGCAATTCGACATTTCTGGAATCATCCACCTTCGCCAGACACGTCGAATCGCTTTTCAAATAGCGGCATCAATACTACGACTTGGACTTCTTCTTTGCCTTGGCCTTTTTAGCAGTAGGCTCGACCTTCTTCTTCGCAGCAGGCTCAACCTTCTTCTTCGCAGTAGGCTCGACCTTCTTCTTGGCGGCAGGCTCAACCTTGCTCTTGGTTTTGCCTGAAGATTTACCGGCAACAAACGCGGACGACCAGTTCTTTGAATAGCCGGAAGAGGGTGCACTACGAACAATCGGACCGCTCATCGACTTGACTCCTCGGAGGAAAAAATGGTTCTGCTAGAGCACACAATACCCGGAGAATGGAAATTCTCCAAGGGTTGCTGATCCATAGCCCTAACCATTCACGCCAAAAAAAGCATAAACCGTTCCCGGATTGGCAAAGTTTGTTAGGTCGAAGGATCAGGAACTCGGCGTGGCACCGAAACAATACAAATGCCCTTTCGTGCGCAGATAGACTTTTCCGTCCAACAATGCCGGGGTTGCATAAACGTCCTCACCGAATTCGGACGTGGATAGTACCGACCAATCTCCTGCGGCTCGTACCACGGTCAGCTTGCCTTCCTCGTTAACGAGGTAAATCTTTCCGTCTCCAGCGACCGGAGAACTGTAGTAACTACCTGTCCCTGGAATACGTCCCTGTTTGAGTGGCTCTCCCGTCTTGGAATTCCAACTGGAAAAAATACCACCGTCTTTTACGGCAAAGACATTGCCCTCGTAATACAAAGGGGACGCACAGAATGGAACGTATCGTCGCGCTTCCCACAGCACGTGTGTCCCGGTCACGTCCCCAATTCCACCGGGTCGAATGGCAACGACGACGTTTTTTCCTTCAGCAAACAGGGTCCGAATGAATTCATACTCGGCCCTAGTTATGGATTCGTTTTTATCTCTATCCACCTGACCAAAGCGTTGCTTGACGGCGCCTTCGGGCAACTCCTTCTCTTCGAAGGTTCCGTTTTTGTTCCGATCTATCGTGTCTACCAGGTCGTCGAATGGTTCGACGCGGATTGGTTCGTCGGTGTCACCGCCTGCGGCCCAGCCCGCTACGTATAAGTTTCCGTCAGACCCAACCGCCGGAGTCATGCAAACAGTGCGAGAAATCCCGCGGACAGTCCACTCTTCCTGGCCGGTCTCGAAGTCATAACCCACAACGCGTAGGGTTGCCGCGACCACAATTTGTTTGTGACCGGCGGTTTCCCAGATCACGGGTGTGCAGTAATTTCTAGGGAACTCGCTGCGATCGACCTTCCAAATTACCTCGCCGGAATGTTTGTCGAGAGCCATCAGGAACGAGTCCGTATCGTGGTCCTGGCACAAGATTACTCGATCGTCAACAATGATCGGCGAAGTGCCGGCCCCAAACTCATTTCGAAACGGGCCCATCGGTCGCTTCCAAAGAGCTTTGCCATTTCGGTCATAGCAGTACAGTCCGCTCGAACCGAAGAGAGTTACGACTCGTTCCCCATCCGTAGCTGGAGTGGCTTGACAATGGCTGCCAATGCGATGAATGCTTTCTAACTTCTCGTAGGGAGCCTCCGCTTCCCAGAGGATTTTTCCCGTCGCGCGGTCGATTCCTATCGTCATCAACTTGGAATCGTGCTCGGCCGTTAAAAAAATGCGATCACCAAAGATGGTTGGGGAAGAATGACCCGGTGGCAAGGGTACCTTCCAGATAACGCTGGAATCCGGACTAACTTTGTCGGGTAACGGAGCATTCGATGTGGCGACGCCGGTCGCATTGACACCTCGGAATTGCGGCCACGATTCGCCAGCTTTGGCGGATGATAAATTGCCAACAAGCCCGAGCAGGATGCCTGCCGCCAGTAGTCTCATTCGCATATCCATTTCCTTGCCGATATTTTTTATGTTCACAATTGTTTCAAGTGCCAATTGTTTCAAGTGCCAATTGTTTTCATATGAAGTGGGCCGGCGTTTCGAACTATTTCGGTCACACCGGCAGCGTAGGTTTCGAAGTTTCGTCGAAACAGTCCGGCTAGTTTAGCAGCAGTTTGGTCGTAAACCAGCGGATCTGGCCATGTTGATCGCGGGTCGAGAACCTGGCTTGGCACATTCGGGCAGGCAGTGAGAAACTCCATGCCAAATATGGGGTGTTTGGTGGTAGGTGCGGAGTTCAACTTGCCGGAATAAATCGCATCAATCATGGCCCGCGTTAACGCAAGTTTGATGCGTGATCCTATGCCGTGAGGTCCACCGGTCCAGCCCGTGTTAACTAACCAAACCTGCGAGTGATACTGGCGCAGTCGGTCAGACAGGAGTTGTGCATATTTGGCAGGGTGCCATACCAAGAATGGGCCGCCAAAACATGGGGAGAACGTCGCTTGTGGTTCCTTCACCCCTACTTCGGTGCCAGCGACTTTAGCGGTGTAGCCACTAATGAAATGGTACTCTGCTTGCTCGGGCG
>JANNPR010000281.1:0-7385 GCA_031400345.1 Planctomycetota bacterium
TTTAATATTTTGCGGTTTTACGGTTAAAAATGAAACTATAAAATAAAAAACCAAATCATACCATTTTCACAACTATCGAACCCGCATTAAATCAAGAACTACAAGAAATCCGCGAGGCGGGCTTGTACAAAACCGAGCGCATTATCGTGACGCCGCAGGGCGCGGAAATCCGCACGGATAAAGGGCTGGAGGTGCTGAATTTTTGTGCGAACAATTACCTAGGCTTGTCGTCGCATCCGGCGGTGATTGAGGCGGCGAAGGCGGCGATTGATACGCATGGCTTTGGCTTGTCGTCGGTGCGCTTTATTTGTGGTACGCAGTCGATTCACAAGCAATTAGAAAACCGACTCAGTGAGTTTCTTCACACCGAAGATACGATCCTTTACTCGCCCTGCTTCGACGCGAATGGTGGCCTATTCGAAACACTTCTGGGGTCCGAAGACGCGGTGATATCGGACGAGCTGAATCATGCCAGCATTATTGACGGCGTCCGGCTGTGTAAAGCGCAGCGATTACGGTATCGCAATAACGACATGCAAGAACTGGATGTTCGCCTCCGCGAAGCCGCAAGCGCTCGACGCAAATTGATTGCCACGGACGGCGTCTTTTCAATGGATGGATTCATTGCAAATCTACCGCGAATTTGCGAATTGGCGGAAAAGCATCAGGCGTTAGTGATGGTCGATGATTCACACGCCGTTGGCTTCATGGGAAAACTAGGTCGAGGCACCCACGAATTCCACGACGTCATGGACCGCGTAGATATCCTCACGGGAACCCTTGGAAAAGCACTGGGAGGCGCCAGTGGTGGTTATACCAGCGGTCGCAAGGAAATCATCGATCTGCTAAGGCAGCGGTCCAGGCCCTATTTGTTCTCGAACTCGTTGGCGCCGCCGATCGTGGCCGGCTCGATCAAGAGCCTCGAGATACTTTCCCGGTCGACCGAATTGCGCGATCGATTGGAGAACAACACACGCTTCTTCCGTGATACCATGTCGAAGTTGGGGTTCGAGATTCCGTCTGGGGAGCATCCGATCGTGCCAATCATGCTCGGGGACGCGGCGCGAGCGACTCGGTTTGCCGACGAGATGTTGGCGAAGGGGGTCTACGTCATTGGATTTTCCTACCCCGTCGTTCCGGAAGGAAAGGCACGAATTCGAACCCAAATATCTGCGCTACACACGCGAGAGCAACTCGAATTCGCAGTAGGTGCTTTTTGCGACGTGCGAGATAAACTGCAAGGCTGACGTATGCGATGTTCGCGATGGTCAAGGATTGGGACCGGCAACCGTTCGCAACCATCATTTGCGCCTCAAAGGCGTGCCAGCCGCGTCGAACATCATTGTGCCCTCCATCAACCAGCGGCGTGGCGCAATGACAACGCCCGCGATCAACCCGACCGCGCTCGCTACACCATTGCCTACTTGTCCGCGATGTCGTAACTGAACAACAATTCTTGATCGCGCAGGTAAAGCCGGCCGTTCGCCACCGTAGGGTGCGTCCAGATTCTGCCGCTGGGGCTACGCTTTTGCGTTTGTGGTTCCAGCGTAAAACGGCCATGCTCACTCCAGCCAGCTGGCGACGCTTCGATAATCGCTACTTCACCGCTTTTCTCATCGATCAAATACAGTCGTCCATCGGCAAATGTTAAACAGCCTTTACCAAATTTATCCTTTTCCTTCCACACTTCTTCACCGGTCGCGAAGTCCTGGCAAACCCACCCTAGACCATCGGAGTACCCATAGATGTGATCGCCTATCAGTACAACTCCGCCGTGCTGGTTCTTCATTGTCTTATTGTCGTATACCGCAACCACTTTGTGCTGGGGAGCCAGTTTGATTAAACGACAACCCACGTTGTAACCACTGGTTAAATAAACGAGACCATCGTGAAAGATGGGAGTCGGAATGACCGCCGTTTGACCCGGCCAATCAGTCGTCCATAAAACGTCTCCTGTTGCAGCTTCAAGCCCTACCACCTTCTGCATGGTTAACTGGATGTACTGACGTTCTCCATTGTGTTCGGCAACAATCACTGAAGAGTATTGAGCACCTTCGGTAAAGTCCTTACTTTGCCAGACGAGCTTTCCGGTCATTGGATTCAAGGCAACAATTGCCCCCTTTTTTCCACCGGGCGTGCAAATCAATTTATCGCCGTCGATGAGTAAGCTTTCTGTGTATCCCCACTGAGGAATCTCTCCCCCAAAATCACCCATGGAGGCTTTCCAAATCAGGTTGCCGTCTGTAGCGTCCGCGCAAATGAGGTCTCCCTTCCCACTCATCGCGTACACTCGATCACCAACAACTGTGGGAGTGCCACGAGGCCCATCGCCCCACCTATTCGAGAGTGGCGGACCCATGGAAGTCGCCCATGTTTCTGTGCCATCACTCACATTGAGGGCGATTAAGAACTCTTCTTCGCCACGCGCTCCCATTGTGTAGACGGTGTCTCCGACAACCGCGATTCCGGCATATCCTAAGCCCGCTCTATCCGTCATCCACAGGCGGTTTGGGCCTGACTCGGGCCACTCTTTCATCAAGCCAGTCTCACGCGACACCTCTGTACGATCGGGTCCACGCCATTGCGGCCAGTCAGCGCCAAGTGCCGTACTACAAAACACGAGCGTTAAACCAAACATGATGAATGTACGCATAAGGCGCGCTCCGGTGATTACGCAGGCGGGATATTCCGGCAGGATGCAGAGAGTTGAAAGCCAAAAGCAAATCGATCGGCGATTACTTAGCGGGATTTCTGTTAGCGGCACGATGTAATTCGAGTGCACGCTGGGTTTCGTCCACGACATGTTCCGGCGTGATCCCAAAGTGCTTGTACAGTGTAGCAAATGGTGCAGATGCCCCGAAGGTGCTCATGCCGACAAAACCACCGTCGGTACCGATATACTTGTCCCAACCTTGACGGATACCAGCCTCGACGGCTACACGGACTCGCACTGAGGGTGGCAGCACCGAATCGCGATAATCAACAGATTGAGCGTCGAACCATTGCCAGCAAGGCATGCTGACCAAGCGAGTCTTCACTCCCGCCGCGACCAGTTTTTCGAAGGCGGAAACGCAAATAGGGAGTTCACTGCCAGTGCCAATTAAGATTGCCTCAGGCTTACCTGAGGGATCGTCCGCTAGGACGTAAGCCCCCTGTGCAACACCAGCTGCTTCCCGATACTTCTGACGATCCAACGTAGGTAGATTTTGACGAGATAAAACGAGTGCTGCGGGATGATCGTTGCACTTTAAAATAACCCGATAAGCTTCGGCGACTTCGTTGGCGTCACCTGGTCGCACGACTTGCAAACCTGGGATCGCTCGACAGGCGGCGAGATGCTCCACCGGCTGGTGGGTGGGCCCGTCTTCCCCCAAGCCGATTGAATCGTGAGTCAGCACGTATATTACCGGGCGATGCATGATGGAACTAAGCCGCATTGACGGTCGCATGTAATCTGTGAATACAAAAAATGTTGCGCAGTAAGGGCGTAGATTGCAAAGCGCCAATCCGTTCGACAACGCCGCCATTCCGTGCTCGCGAATGCCGAAGTGGAAATTACGTCCTCCGTAATTGTGGCTACTGAAATGCCCCGCGTCCTTCTGTTCCAGAATGGTCATGGTGGATGGCGCCAGATCGGCGGATCCGCCGAGTAACCAGGGCACGTGCGGAGCCAGACTATTCAAGACCTTGCCGGACGATACGCGAGTTGCCATTCCTTTGGCGTCGGCGGCGAAGGCAGGGATTCCCGCTTCCCATCCGGTTGGTAGCTGTCCACTCCACATCGTTTTTAGTTCCGAAGCCAAACTGGAATGGACCGAGGTGTATTGCTCAAAACAGTTATCCCAAGACCTACGCAAATCGGCTCCGCGTGCCCCAATCCCCGCTGCAAAATGTTGGCGAACCTCTTCCGGTACATAGAACGAGCGATCTTCCGCCCAACCGTAAGCACGTTTGGTGAGCTTGACTTCCTCTTCCCCAAGCGGCGCTCCATGCGCCCCATGGGTGTTCGCTTTGTTGGGCGATCCGAATCCGATAACGCTACGGACAATGATTAGGGTGGGGCGATCTTGGGTGGCAAGAAACTCTTGATAGGCGGCGTGCAGCGCGGTGAGATTGTTGGCATCCTCAACCAAAACCGTGTGCCAACCCAGTCCACGAAACCGAGTACCCACGTCTTCCGTGAATGCCAGTCCGGTTTCGCCTTCAATGGTTATCGAATTGTCGTCGTAAATCCAACACAGGTTCGACAGCTTCAAATGTCCGGCAACAGAGGCTGCCTCGTTGCCGACTCCTTCCATCAAGTCGCCGTCACTGCACATTGCATAAACGTTGAAATTGAACAATTCAAAACCTGGACGATTGTAGTGCGTTGCCAACCAGCGCGAACTAATCGCGAACCCTACGCTGTTACCAATACCTTGGCCGAGCGGTCCAGTCGTCGTTTCTATACCCGGCGCATCGCCGAACTCCGGATGGCCGGCGCACCGGCTTCCCAATTGTCGGAAATTCTGGATGTGTTCCAGTGGGATTGCAGGTCGGTCTAAAATATTTCCGTTCTCATCCAAATCCTGCACGTTGGCCAAGTGCAACAGCGAGTACAGCAACATGGAGGCGTGACCGCAGGAAAGAATGAATCGATCCCGATTGGGCCATGTCGGCGATGCGGGATCGTATCGCAAGTGTTGATTCCACAACGCATATGCCACTGGCGCCAGCGCCATCGGCGTTCCAGGATGCCCGCTATTTGCCTTTTGCACAGCATCCATTGATAAGGTGCGAATCGTGTTGATCGCCAATTGTTCGATCTTACTTGGACCAGACATTAGATACTCGTGGATAAAGCCGGTTAGTGGATTTCGTTGTTCATAGGATAAGCATTCCGCGATGTGAGAAAAGGGCCGCGCAGGTCTAACGAAAGGGATTTCTCTAGCGCCTGAGTATGTACAAACTCGCCATCCTAAAATTCCTGTATCGCCCAGGGTCGCGCTTTGCTTAGACTCCCTGTGTTTTGTCTGGCATTAACCGTGTAGAAACGACCTTCCATTCCATCCGGAGAGAGATTCATTGGTCTAGGTTGGCGAACGCCGGACCGCAGTGACTCCACTGTCGTCACGGTCAAGTCCTACGTGCGAGGGTCGGCATAGTCTCAGCCCGGAGGGCGGCAATTTAGAAACGACCATCCATTCCCCCAAAAAATAACCTAATTGTGTCTCAACCGAGTTTTGGCAATGATTGGCGTGACGCGGGCGGCTTCTAGAGGGTTCGACAAGGATGTCGTATGAATCGGGAATTACCCTGACGCAGGGAGTCAGCAGATGACAAAATACGTTTTGGCACTCGATCAGGGCACGACGTCGAGCCGAGCTATTGTGTTTGCACATGACGGTTCGGCCGTCTCGCAGGTCCAACAGGAGTTTCCACAAATTCTGCCTGCCCCAGGAAACGTCGAGCACGATCCAGAAGCCATCTGGTCGTCTCAGTTGGAAACAGCACGGCAAGCACTGGCTCGCGCCAGCCTAGAGCCGAACGACATTGCGTCCATTGGCATCGCAAATCAACGCGAAACCACCGTGCTTTGGGACCGAGTAACCGGAAAGCCTGTCGCAAATGCGATTGTGTGGCAAAGTCGAGTAAGCGCCCCGATCTGCGAAAGGTTACGTCGAGACGGATTAGAACCACTCATTCGTGAACGGACTGGTTTAGTTCTAGATCCCTACTTTTCCGGTTCGAAAATCATGCATTTGTTGGAGTCGCAAGACGGCCTGCGCAGCCGAGCCGAACGAGGCCAAGTCCTCTTTGGAACTATTGACTCGTTTTTGATCTGGCGGCTAAGTGGTGGCCGCTTGCATGTTACAGACGTTAGCAATGCAAGCCGCACGCTGCTGTTCAACCTGCGGACCCTCGATTGGGATGACGAACTGCTGAAAACACTAAACATTCCGCGAGCCATGTTGCCCACAGTCGTGCCATCCAGTCAGGTTTATGGTGAAACAGATCCGTCGATTTTCGGGAGTTCTATTCGAATCAGCGGCTCGGCCGGTGATCAACAGGCTGCCACATTCGGTCAGGCATGTTTCGACGTGGGAAGCGTCAAGAATACGTACGGGACCGGCTGTTTCATGCTCATGAATATTGGCGACGCTCCTCAAGTGTCTCACCACAATCTATTAACGACCGTCGGCTGGTCCATCAATAACAAAGTGACGTATTGTCTGGAAGGTTCGGTGTTCGTCGCTGGAGCCGTGGTCCAATGGTTGCGCGACGGCCTGGGAATCATTCGCAATTCGGCTGAGGTTGAAGCATTAGCTGCGACCGTGCCGGATTCTGGGGGCGTTTACATTGTGCCGGCATTTGTGGGAATGGGAGCTCCTCATTGGGACCCCTATGCGCGCGGCTCCATATTCGGAATCACCCGCGGTACAACCTCTGCACACTTAGCGCGTGCTGCATTGGAGTCGATGGCTTATCAAAGTCGCGATTTAGTACATGCTATGCGACAAGACAGCGGTGTAGACCTACGGGTCTTAAAAGTCGATGGTGGTGCATCCATTAATAACCTGTTGATGCAATTTCAGGCGGACATTTTAGACGTCACAGTCCATCGACCTCGAACACTAGAAACGACTGCGCTGGGGGCCGCCTACTTAGCGGGCCTTGCCGTGGGATTTTGGCGCGACTTGGCAGACGTCTCCGCCAACTGGATTTTGCAAGCACAGTTCTCGCCGAAGATGTCCACACCAGAACGAGAATGCCGTTGCGAACGATGGCACGAAGCCGTTCGACGTTCTCTAAATTGGGAAGTGCCGTTGTTGCAGTAGGAGGCACACTCCGTGTGCCGTCCATTTACGGCACACGGAGTGTGCCTACTACAAAAGAATCGATTCTCACCCGATTTCCTCAAGTCTCCGTCGTTCTTGCCGATTCTCTTGTGTATGAATTTCGCGATAGGAACAGATCCTATGCATTCAGCTAGCGACGGCGGCACTGGAGAAAATGAATGCGCACGGGTGTTTTTTGGATCATGGCGTGGTTGGCGTGTTCATCGACCGTAGTCGGCGCGGAGTTCCAATCTCCCTCGCAGGCGGAGAAGAGCATTGAGTTTCGTGAAGTTCGGCGAGTGGAACGCGTACCCGTCGTGGTTACCAAATGGGTTCCGCACGAGCAGCCGGTCGCACTTTATCCGCGAGGACCAGGAGTTTCGGTTCCCGGTCGGATGGTTTATGTCCCGGTAACGGCTTACCGATGGGAACCTCGCTGGAGCGGCGGTTGGAACCCATTGCGACCGTCTCAAATGACGTACCACTGGGTGCCGTATACACGATGGGAGACCCGTGGGAATCCAGACTCTTTAGTTGAACCAAACCGAGTTCCGGGCGAAACGGAAA
>JANNPR010000287.1:0-4059 GCA_031400345.1 Planctomycetota bacterium
GCAGTGACCAAGGCATTGTTGCGCCGACGACAAGGCTGTTATTTACTGCAACAGGGCCAGCGCCCCCAACCCGTAAAACGTATACTCCACATCGCAAGCAGGGTCCCAGACGGCGCCCTGGAAGCCGCCTTCTTCTCTTTCGAGTGACCGCACATAGCGTAGCGCGTTCGCCGTATTGATTTCGTTGATGCCATTTAGATCCATTAACGTGAGCACCCCTGTGAAGGTGCTCAGCAGATCGGCAATTGGAATGCGAGTGTTGGCGCGCAATCCGCCTTCATCGTTTTGCATCTCGGCAAGGAATGCGACTGTTTCGTCCCGTAGGCGGTCGTCCAGCGCGTTCAAGATTCGCAGAGTGCCGATAGCGGCGGCGGTCGGATTCGTGCCCGCACGCTTGCTGGCTCGAATCTCCCGAAACCCCCCCTCTTCGCAACGTTGTGACCGTATGAAGTCAATCAACCTTTCGGGGTGCGGTGGGGGACGGTCGATGAGTTGCCGACAAAGCAATACTAAGAATGAGTGATAGGTGCTGCTGGCGTTGCCTTCCGCTCCCTTGGCATATCCACCGTCGTCGCGTCGCAGCTTTTCCAGTCCTGTTGCCACGGCATCGCGCCAATTGGGGATCGTTGCGATAAATACGTCACATCCCGCTGCACTGTCCAATAGCACTGCGCCATAAATCAAAGAAAGAAAATCCACAATGGACTCACGACCTTGAAGACGCGAGGTGAGAAACTTCGCTGCATGCTGGGCCAGCTCCCCATGAAGGTCTCCCAGCACGGCCAGCGCCCGCAATGCGAAGCCTGTGTAGTACAGATCGCTGCCTCCCTCCCGGCCGGCGAAGCCCCCATCCGGTCGTTGCGCTCTACGCAAGAATTGGCAGTGACGCTCGCGCAACGGTTCAGGTAATTCACCAATCCCAGTTGCCAACCGAACGGTCAGTTCTTGCATGTAGGAAATCATAGGTGCAACGACGCTCAATCCACCACCGAAGTAGGTTCTTGAGTCGGCGGCAAAACATACGGTTGTAATTTGTCAGCGATCCACGTTGGAATGCTAATGGATTTTGGGGGCTGGTTCGCGACAATTCGGCAGCAGACAGTTACAAGTTGGCCCATGGCTATGGACCGGCCGTTGGCTGTGAAACGAAATCCGTACCTAACGCTTTTGCTACCCAGACGCTCCACATAAATCTCGATGTCGAGTTCGTCTTCGAAAGTCACCGGTCCGCGATAGTCACAAGACGCATGGACTCGTGGCCAACTCAAAGTTGAGCCCATTTCCTGCATAACGACGCTCATACCCAGATGACGAAATAGTTCGTGTTCGACTTCTTCCATGAACAGAAAAAACGTAGAAAAATGCGCTATACCCGCGCAGTCGGTATCACGAAACTCGATGCGACGCTTCCTGATAAACGGAGTAGTCATGCCGTAAGGTTTGCGTTCGCGCAAAAGAATGGCCTGCCAACATCCGGGGCAGGCCTGAAATCAACTTTTTAGAGGCACGTTCGAAAAAACGGACTGGGCCGTAAGGCCAGATCATTCACCGACCACCCCCAGATCATTCAAAGCCAGATCATTCACCGACCACCGCCAGATCATTCACCAACGAACGGTAGCAACGCCATGAAGCGAGCGTGCTTGATGGCACGTGAAACAGCGTGCTGGCTGACCGCCGAGCAACCGGTCTTACGCCGTCCGACGATGCGACCGTGTCGGTTAATCAGTTTCTTCAAGAGGTCAACATCTTTGTAATCGACGTACATGGGCCGAGGCCGCTTGCCATCGACATACAGTGGATCTTTCTTCTTTGCGCGCAAACGAGCTTTCGCCCGTTTCTTTCGAATCGACGTCTTACTGCCGCGGCCGCCTTGTGATGGAAATGGCATAGTGGATCTAACAGGAACGGTCTAGAAATTAGGTTAATTCGGGAAGAGCTATTGTAAGAAAACCCTCCGGCCATGCAAGGTCACGGTCAATGTTTACTCCATTTCTTCGCCATGTTTTGGTTCGGGTAACGCGAAAGTAACCACCAACGCGATGACCAGGACGATTAAGGAGGTAGTCGCAGAAGCGTACGCCAAGCTTGTAGGAAGTCTTATCCCGGAGATCGCACTCGAAAACGCAGGCTGTAATAACAGACCGGTGAGTGCGTTGGCAGCCGTTCCGAACATGCGACCACCCACGTTCGCTGCGAAGCTCTCCCCAGTTCCGCGTAAATGGACGGGGTACACCAACGGCAGATAGTTGCCCCAGAAACTAAACTGCGCAACCACTAGGAATCCGGCGACAAATACCCCAATTTTCAACAAACCAAGGTTGTCCAGATGTAATGCTTGCAAAATAGCAGGCGGAGTCTCTCCGGCGGCCGGAAAGAAGAACACTAAAGGAATCACAATCAGGGCCGGGAGCTGAAAAATCCTTAGCAATCGTTTACGACTAAGGACGTGAAGAGCCAAAAACGCCAATGCAAATCGCCCCGTAAGCCCGCCAAATTCTTGCCAAAGTTGCACGTCCTTGACCACCGACTCTTGCTGCCGGCCTAGTTCCCGGATTTTCCCTCGTTTTTCTTTGATGGCACCGGGATCCAGCTCAGGGTTTTCGACGTCTTTTCGTAATTTAGGGAGTTGGCCGAGTGCCGGGATAAGTCCAGGAACGATCTGTGGCAAAAACTGAATAGCGCCAAATGCGACACCGTAGCTGCAGGCAAAAAGTACTGTGGTAACGATCGTCGTCCGAGCGAAGTGTGCGTCGAACAACGAACCGATCCGGGGTCGCTTTAACGTTCCGGCTAACATCTTTGCCTGCCAAATTGGCGATTCGGGCAAGAACGGTCGAATTAAAATCAAAGGCAATGCCGGAATCACCCCCGAGATCAGCGTGTACCGCCAAACCAACGATTGTTTGGCCGGATCGAAATCGCCAAAGATTGGCGAAAGCGAGCTACTGTAGTGGTTGATGATTCCGTATGCGGCGGTGACGAGCAGCCCACCGACGGAGGAGAAAGCCTGAGTAAACCCCAGAACTTTCTCGCGTTGCTGAGGATTGGGGAATAGTTCCGCAAGCCAAGCAACGGCCGCGACAAATTCCACACATACGCCAATGAACGTCGTGCATCGAAAAAAAAGTAACATCTGCGGCGACGTGCTAAAACCAGCTGCCAATGCCGAAAAGGCGTATACCAGAATGCTCCAGGTGAGCACCCGCCTGCGCCCAAGTCGATCAGTGAGGTAACCGCCGAGCAGGCCAAATGTGCCGCCGCAAATTGCGCTACCCCACATGATGTAAGCATTCCACCGCAGGATTTCCTTGAAGCCGCTATCCGTAGAAGGATCCACCTGCAAAAGCTCGGCCAGGGCTGGCCGAGCGATTAACGGCATCATCAATAACTCATAAATATCAAAAGCAAAACCAATGGCCGCGATTGCGCAAATCAGCCATTGGATTGAGGTCAAACGCGGGGCTGGAGCGGCCGAATTAGAAGTTTGACTCATAGCGGTACGTGTCGTTCTCTGGGTGTAATATTTGTTGAACCTACTCGCAGTTCACGCGCGACGGACGCGAATCGGAATGGGGATAAGATCGGCGGTGGTTGGAAAACGCGGACAGCCAGTTGCACAATTGTCCTCAACGAATCCCGTGGAACGCAAGCGGGCTCAGGTCTCAATTATCCAGAGATCGGCTAACTTCAATCTGGCCTTTCGTAGCTGTGCGTGGCATGATTCGCTCGAATTCCACCTCCGAAAGGCTCTAGTGTTTCGCATGATCGACCGTGTCTTCGGAAAACTTATGATGCAGCCTAATCCAGATGCGAACATTCAACGAAAAAATTGGAAGCAAATACTAACCGTCATCCGCTTAGGCGTGATCGTGCTAATTGCTTGGGGGGTGTGGCGAACCGTGGATCAGGCACGGGACGACTTTGCAAAGTCGCAATTCTCGCTGTCTCAAGTGAATTATGTTTTGCTTACATTGGCAGGAATGTTGTACGTGATTGGCATGATGCCGGCAGCGGTCTTTTGGTGGCAATCCCTTCGTGTCATGGGACAGGCTGCAC
>JANNPR010000294.1:0-2497 GCA_031400345.1 Planctomycetota bacterium
GTTGTAGTAGGCACACTCCGTGTGCCGTTACGGCACACGGAGTGTGCCTACTACAACCTACTTCGACAAAATACCCCTTAGCTCTTTTTGGATCGAGTCGGCTAGAATTCGGTGGCCCTCGGGATTGGGGTGGCATTGGTCGGTGGTCCAATTGCCAATATCCTTGCCAGCCTTCGCGTGCTCGGACCATTCGGAAAAATGGTCGATCAACTTGACCTGTTTGGCATGAGCGACTTCGCGGCAAACGGCAACGTAACGTTGCAACCGCAGGTTGGGGTGTTCGCCCACCCCATTTGGCTTAGCTGCGTCTCCCCATCGCGGTTCGGTCATCAACACCGGAACGATTCCGACTCGGCGCAGTCGATCGACTAACTGTTCGAGGTTGTTCCGAAATTCCGCTTCGGAAATCCGCGGCTTTTGCTGGCCTAAATCAACGTAACTGTCGTTGGTTCCATACATGATGGTGACGATTGCCGGCGCGCGACTGATGACGTCAGCGGTTAACCGATTTAAGGCCTGATCCGTTCGCTCTCCGCCGATACCTTCGTTGAGCACTTCCACAGGGAGACCCTGTTTTTGTAATGACTGTTGAACCAAAGCAGAAAACGTCTGGTTTGGCTCGACACCAGGTCGAATACCTTTAGTGATTGAATCTCCCAGCGAGATCACGCGTTGCCAATGTGATAAGTCGGCAATCTGTTGATTAGGCTTCGACCAAATGACTCGTGCAGCAAAAATGCTTCCGTCTGCCCCGCGTGCATGAGGTTGCTCGCCAAACGCGAATTCGGCATCGGTCACCCACGTTTCGTCGGCGGTGATCGACGCGGCTCCAAAGTTGCCCAACATGACTCCTCGTTCGGGAATCAAGACTTGTTCCGTCGCGCGCAATACGGTGAGCGTTACCGTATCGACCTGCGCTACAAATAGGGGCGCTCGATTCCTGGCGATATGATCGTTGTTAGCCCCACGTCTGGTGTAGCTCAAGAATAGCCCAGCGCTATGTGTGAGCCAGTGTTGTTGGGTGTTGTAGCTGCCCAGGTCACTCCCGTCGTCGAATTTCCAGGGTTTTGGGTTTGTGAAATGCAGGCCATCGTCGCTGGTGGATACGTAGCCCATCGCATCATTGCGCAGTGTCAGAAAATAGCGACCGCGAAAGAACGCCAAGGAAGGCTCGACCAGACCGCGCCCTCCCTTCAAAGTAAGTGGTTCGCCCTGTTCTGTGAGGGTCAGTGTTTCACCGTCAAATCTGCACAGGAAGACGGTAACGGAAAAGTCTTCGCCGTCAAAACCACGGAAGTATACCGGCAAAAGAATGGACCCGTCGGGCCTCACTAGCCATTGCACACAACCCGGGCACACCAGAAAAAACTTGCCCTCGGTGTCGGGTACGTTGAGCATCTTCCAAGCGGACCACTGGTTCGATTTAGGATCAAACGTCGCGTAAGCGCTCTCATGGGAACCAGGTCGATCGAGCAGCTGGGCACCCTTTTCGCTGTATCGAACTTTGGTGCCGATGGCTAAGAGGCGTGCTGTCTGTGGATGCCAGGCAGGCGTCACGTCGGCCACACTGATCGTCGCTCCAGTGGTATCTTTTTGCCAAGCGAGCTCCGGAATTGCGGCCGGTTTTGTCCAATTCTTTCCGAGATCATTGGTGCGCAGGAAATACATCCCCGAGTAATGATCATCAGCGACCAAATGTTGTTGGATTGTCATGATCACCGCCGGCTTGCCGTTCTGACCTGCAGCTGGAATCGCGGCCACTCGCGGATGAAACCAGCAGAACGTTGGACTTAGTTCGCGATGGACAACTTCGGTTTGAACTTGAAAGGCTAAGGGACCGTCTGGATCCGCGGCCAAAGCCAAGTGGCTAGCGAGCAGCAATGTTGGGATGAAAAATGCGGTGATTTCCATTGATAGGTACCGTGTGCGAGACATCGCTAATCCTTTAAGTGGGAATGCGTTGAAGGGTACACCAACCGGGAGCGCTAGCAAGGAACTTCTCGCGGACCTCGCTTGCGCTTGATGTTGCGCATTTGGACGCCCGAAGTGTGCCACTGGCAGCCGCCGAAAAAAAGTTGGACAAACGATAACGCTCCTTTCGGCGGCAAGCCGGTGATGAAGCAGGTCACGATCTGCGTTCAGGTGAGACCCGAAAACGCCTTTAAACTTGGTCACCTTGCGCCGACCCAATTCGGATTCAGACACTGGCTTGCCGCCGAATGAACTTAACTGGCTATTGTAATCAACTCCGGCGGCTGCCAGTGGCACACTTTGGCATTCGATATGCGCAACAACAAAACTTGCGATTCGGGTTGGTATGGCGCACGAGTGCCCGTCCTACGAACTCGTTCTTGGACAGGTTCTACGTAAACAGTTGCGTCATCGGTTTGCCATCTGAGAGCCGATGGGGTCGTCCAAATGGATCGCGGATCTCGCCGCCAGGGTTGATTCCGAAACGCCAATAGATGGTGGCGGCGAGGTCGGCGGGTGTCACTGG
>JANNPR010000296.1:0-3790 GCA_031400345.1 Planctomycetota bacterium
CCCCCCGCCCTGCGCGCGCCGGGCCCTGCCTTTGATGCTGCCCCCCCCCGTGGGCCGTAGGGGCACGGCCCCCGGCGTGCCCCTACTACAACGGGCCGTGCCACCCACTTGGCCTGCTGGTCACGCGATGCGAGTCGGACGATAGACGACAACCTCGGAACCATCGGCTAGAAACGCGGAGGCGGGCGGACGAGACAATACGTCGGCGAAGGTCGACCCATATAGTCCTGCAACGTCGCAATCGAATTCCGAATGAGACACATCCCAAACATGCCATGGCGGATGGTCGACCTGATATTCAACCGTGCCACCATCCCGTTGCCGGGCATACCCCCAGTAATGCTCGGCAATGAATTCTTCGTGTGAGCCTGGCGACGGGGGTCGCGAAGTCCCGGTCGCTCGCACGGATAGACGATGCCAGCGTCCAGCAACGTTCCATTCATAGGCCACGCTGCGACCATCTACCGAATCTGGTACTACAGTCCCGGCGATTTGATGCCGCATCGCTCTCCACTCGTAGTTTTCGTTGTATGCCCAACGAGCCACGTTTGCTACCCACCACCGTGGCACCAATTCTTTGATAAACACGACTCCACGTCTCAGTTCGTGACCTATTTCGCGACGCACATAAATGCGCAAATTCAGCTCTTCAAACGTTCGATGCCACGGGATAGGAAGTCCCAATAAACGGGTGTTGTAAAACATAAAGCCGACAATGCTGACGAATGTCTCCCCTCCGTGAAAATCGAGTTTCGTCCCGCGCGGCACAAACGGTTTCACGGTTTCAGGATCGACCACGAAGTTTCGCATGATCAGATGTCGCCATTGGGCCGCCAGAAACTTGCGCGGTGCGCGCTTGGAGGAGCTGACGAACATAGATCGATCTCCGAACTGGCCGAAATTCCAATGCTGATTGTTGTTGTAGTCTAATTCTCGTCGGGGTGACAAGCATTTACCCCAACGGGGTTGCGGCCGAGTCCGTGTTGGCTCTGACGCACAATGATCGATAAACCGTAGGAAACCACGATCCTTAACGGCTGGCACGCCAAGACGGCCAACGGGGCGGCGCAGCCCAGAACGTCAACAACACAGCGGCACCAAATCCGAGATAAGCAAGCGTTAGCAAAGCCGGCGAGAGTTCCACGAAGATCAACTCGTGCAAGCAGCGGCCAACAAAGTCACCGGAGTATGATTGTCTACCAGACTTTCGACGCAACCAGTTTTCCAAAGTCGTCAATGGACAAACAATTCCCGCCAAGCCTTCCACTGACACGATGGCTATTGCCAAGAGATGAGCGGCACGAAAGTAAAAGTTTCTGACCCAGCCCCAGTGTCGTATGATACCGATCAGGATCAACACAAAACCAACAACGACAAAGCAGACGTAGGTCAAGTGCAACACAACGACAAGGTCAGCCAAGACACCGTGGATCATTTCGGTAACCGGCACATAGACTCTGTTGTCGGCGACTCCAAGGCTTCCAAGCCTAGGCTACAATTTCCGTGACGACTTTACCGTGAACATCTGTTAAACGAAAGTCGCGTCCCTGAAAGCGATAGATCAGTCTCTCGTGATTGATGCCTAAGCAGTGCAGGATTGTGGCGTTCAAATCGTGAATATGGACCGGCTTATCGATAACGTTGTAGCTAAAATCATCCGTTTCTCCGTGAACGATTCCTGGCTTAATTCCGCCGCCAGCCATCCACATGGTGAAGTTCCTCGGATGGTGATCTCGCCCGTAATCGGTGGCAGTAAGTGTACCTTGTGAATAGACAGTCCTGCCAAACTCACCGCCCCAGATCACCAGAGTATCGTCTAACATTCCCCGCTGCTTGAGATCCTTGAGCAAGGCCGCGCTGGGCTGGTCTGCCACCTTCGCGAGCTGTCGAATATTTGCCGGAAGGCCGCCGTGGTGATCCCACCCTCTGAGGAATACCTGAGTAAAACGTACTCCGCGTTCCGCCAATCGTCTGCTCAACAGGCAGTTGTAAGCAAAGGTCCCCGGCTGAGTCACCTCAGGGCCGTACATATCCAAGACGGATTTTGGCTCGCTAGAAATGTCGGCAAGCTCTGGAACTGAAGTCTGCATGCGATAGGACATTTCGTATTGCGCGACGCGAGCCATGATCTCGGGATCGCCCACCTGGTCAAAACGCTTTTGGTTGAGTTCCGCGAGGCCGTCCAGCATGTCGCGTCGAATCTCGCTTGACACGCCTGGAGGGTTTGATAGGTACAATACCGGATCACCCGTCGACCTCAGTGCGACTCCTGCATGCTTGGTGGGCACGAAACCGGATCCCCAGAGCCGCGAAAATAGGGCCTGTGGCTGCGATCCCGACGCCAAACGGGAAACCAGTACCACAAAGGACGGTAAATTTTGATTTGGACTGCCGATGCCGTAGGAGATCCAGGCCCCCATGCTAGGACGACCTGGAATCTGGCTACCCGTTTGGATGTACGTGATCGCCGGATCGTGATTGATGGCTTCCGTATTCAGAGTTTTGACAATACACATGTCATCCACGTTGGACGCCGTATGGGGAAGCAATTCGCTCAACCATGCGCCGGACTTGCCGTATTGTTGAAACTTGAAAACCGATGGTGCCACGGGCAGGCGCTTCTGCCCGGACGTCATGGTGGTGATGCGCTGCCCCATACGCACCGAATCAGGCAGATCCTTGTCGAAGTATTCCTGGATCTTTGGCTTGTAATCAAACAGATCTAGCTGCGACGGAGCATCGGCCATGAACAGCCAGATGACCCGCTTGGCCTTGGGTCGATGATGCGACTGAGGCAGCGTGCCGAATGTGGCATCTTCACCTGCGGGTGCCACGATCGGACCACCGAATAGTTGTGGATTGATGACGGATCCCAGTGCCGCCGCACCCAGGCCCGAGGCACATTTTCCAAAAAAGTAACGTCGCGTCTCACGCGCCTTCAATTCATCAAATGAGAACATGATTTCCCTTTGAGAGAACGACAATTGAGTTGTCCTTCTCATTCCCTATTGACGGTTTCATCCAAATTTAAAATCAGATTGGCGACCACGGTATGTGCAGCCAAGTCACTTACGTCAAGCGTTTCATTTCGCTTGGATTCGCCGACCGACAACAGCTTCTGAGCCGCAGCTGGATCGGTCTGAAATCGTTGCAATTGCGCTGAGTATACTCGCTTAAGTACTTGCATCTCGATCGCACCAGGAGATCTGGCCGCGGCCAATCGGAATGCATGCGTGAACCGCTCCTCTAACGTCGCGCCCCCGTCAACAAACATGCGTTCGGCTAACTTTCGGGCCGCCTCCACGTATTGGACGTCGTTCAACAACACCAGGGCCTGCAGCGGCGTGTTCGTCCTGGCGCGACGGACCGTGCAGTTCTCCCGCGAGGGGGCGTCAAAAGTCGTTAGCGAAGGAGGCGGGCTGGTGCGTTTCCAAAAGGTGTACATGCTGCGTCGGTAAAGAGACTCACCATGGTCTTGGGCAAACTTCGATGAGGTGCTCCCCACGAAGGCCACAGCTTCCCAGAGTCCTTCCGGCTGATAGGGTTTAACGCTTTTGCCGCCGCGCTGTTCGACCAACAGTCCGCTCGCGAACAGAGCCGAATCTCGAATGACCTCCGCATCCAACCGGAAACGGGGGCCCCGCGCTAGAAGGTCATTCGAGGGATCTCGCTTCAGATGCTGAGGCGAAATGAATGACGACTGCCGATACGTGTGTGACATTACCATTAGTTTGAGCAAACTTTGCACGTTCCAGCCGGAAGTGACGAAGTCGCTAGCAAGCCAATCCAG
>JANNPR010000302.1:0-7457 GCA_031400345.1 Planctomycetota bacterium
GCAGTGAATTCAGAACCTTACGACGGCTTAGTCACTACCGATTTCAAGGAACGCATCACGGCAGACGTAACGGCTGCCGGCCTGGGCAGTAAGGCCGTGAATTACAAATTGCGAGATTGGTTGTTCAGTCGCCAGCGATTCTGGGGTGAGCCATTCCCAATTCTGCATGAATTAGACGACCAGGGGCAACCCAACGGTCTGCTGCGAGCTGTTTCTATAGAGGACCTACCGGTCGACCTCCCGCATCTCGATGACTTCAAACCGCATGGTCGCCCCGAACCGCCGTTGGCGAAAGCGCCCGAGTCATGGCTTTACCCGGTCATCGATGGGAAAAAATATCGGCGCGAAACCAATACCATGCCGCAGTGGGCAGGCTCGTGTTGGTATTTCTTGCGATTCATCGACCCAAAAAACAACCGGGCGTTTGTCGATCCCGACAAGGAAAAGGCGTGGATGCCCGTGGACTTGTACGTCGGAGGCGCCGAACACGCAGTATTGCACCTCTTGTATTCACGCTTCTGGCACAAGGTCCTGTATGACCGAGGCCACGTAAGCACTGTCGAACCGTTTCAGCGGCTGGTCAACCAAGGCATGATCCTCGGCGAAACGGAATTTACCGGTTATCAGTTACCCGACGGACTACCCATTAGTACGGGCGAGGTTCGTTCAGCCGAAGACGGTCAGACCGTGTCTCGATCCACTGGGCAAGTCGTGCGCGCCTACCGAGTGAACGCGGACCAGGTAGAGAAACAAGGCGACGTGTTCGTACTAAGAGAGAACAACGCGATCCGTGTCGACAGCCGGGCGCACAAGATGTCAAAAAGCCGAGGCAATGTCGTAAACCCAGATACGATCGTACGAGAGTATGGAGCGGATTCGCTGCGGCTGTACGAGATGTTTATGGGGCCATTGGAGGCCTCAAAGCCCTGGAGCATGACCGGAGTAAACGGAGTACGAAATTTTCTCGACCGAGTATGGCGGATGATCATCGACGATCGCAGCGAGCATCTCGGCGTCAACGCCTGTGTGCAGGATGTCACCGCAACGGACGAGCAACTGCGTTGTCTGCACAAGACCATCAAGGCCGTTACCGTCGATATTCAGTCGCTTGGTTTCAATACGGCGATCGCGCGTATGATGGAATTCGTCAACTTTTTCTCGCGAGAGTCAGTACGGCCCAAATCCGTCATGGAATCCTTCGTCCTGCTTCTGGCCCCCTTTGCTCCGCACCTCGCTGAAGAAATTTGGCGCGTCTTGGGTCAACCCGTTTCATTGGCCTACGAGTCGTGGCCGGAGTACCACGAGGCGCTTACGAAAGACGATGTGATTGAGATCCCCGTCCAAGTGTTGGGTAAGTTACGCGGCAAAATCAGCATGCCGGCAAACAGCAGCACGGAAGCCATCCTTGCCGCAGCGAAAGCGGACGACAAAATCGCATCTTGGCTGGATGGAAAACAAATCGTGAAGGAGATTGTGGTGCCGGGTCGTCTGGTTAATTTTGTCGTGAAGTAGGTCCCGCCTGCCGGGCGGGCCATGTCCCCAAGTGGGGCTTGCCTAGTCCGAATACGACGTTGAACGCTGCTCTGCGAAGGGAAGAATGCAAAATGCAAATTGAAAATTGCAAAATGCAAATTGATTTTTGGAACCGAGGTGTGCGATGAACGGGAAAATGAATTCGGATCAGTTGGCTGAACGGCTATTGGATTTTGCCGCTCGGATCGGAAAGGTCGTAGATGCCTTGCCGGAGACGCGCCTGGGAAAACACATTGCCGGACAGTTGGTTCGGTGCGGCACTTCTCCCGCACCAAACTACGAGGAAGGCTGTGCAGCCGAGAGCCGAAAGGACTTTATTCACAAACTCCGAATCTGCTTGAAAGAGCTGCGAGAGTCACGTTGTTGGTTGCGATTGATCGTCAAAGCCGAATTGCTACCAGAAATGAAGCTAAAAGAACTTCTTGATGAAGCCAACCAATTGTGCAACATCGTTGGACAGTCCATCGTCACCGCTCGCAAGAACGCAACGCGTCGTACGACCACGAATCAATCACTGCCTTCACCGAAATAAGCAGCGCCCCTAAACGGTATTCCATTTTGCAATTTGCAATTTGCAATTTGCAATTTGCATTATTCGCGTTCAAGAGATCGAATTATCGCACTGTTATCCAGGTCTCCGTAACCTTGGGCGATTGCGCGTTGCAGCAATTGCTCGTGGACCACGGACAACGGAAGCGTGGTTTGCGACTCTCGCCCTAATGCTAGAATCAGTTGCACATCTTTGTAGTGTTGAGCGAGTCGCGCTTGAGGCTGGAAGTTACCCTCCACCATCTTGAGTCCCTTGCTGTCCATCACGGCAGATCGTGCCGGCCCTGATTGCAAAACGTCCAACGCAAGATGCAAATCGATCCCACAATGACGAGCCAATGTCAGACCCTCGGCCAAAACGGCTCGATTTAGTCCTAGTACAAGATTGACGACCAACTTCATCCGAGCGCCGCTGCCATTCGGACCGAGAAAAAACGTTTTGGAACCGAGGATGGCAAAGAGATCGTGGCAACGATCACTTATTTGTCGGTCTCCGCCGATCATCAGAATGCCTTGTCCGAGGCGCACTTGTTCACTGGAACCGGCAACGGTTGTGTCGAGATAAGACACACCCAGCGAGGCGAGTTCGCCGCCGAATTGCTCGGCGTCCTGTGGTGGTCCGGTGGTAGTGTCCAGGAGGATCGTGCCGGGAGCAAGATGCGATCGAACGTCATCTAGAAAGCTGTGTACGATCGATGATGTTGGTAACGATAGGACGATTCGGGAGCAGCTGTCGACAACTTCCGCGGCCGACCGACAAGGTGTCCCACCAAGGTCGGCAAACGACTTAAGTTGCTTGTCACTGGTGTCAAATCCGATGACGTCTAGTCCCGCCGTCAGAAGTCGCTCGGCCAAGGCCGTTCCCAGCAAGCCGATTCCGATAAGACCTATCTGCTGCCGCATGAGCTAGCGCCGAGCAAAAAAATCGTTACCGGTAAGCCACGACGTGATCGCCGCGTGCAATGTTTGGAGCCTTACCTGTGGCACGCGGTCTCGCGGTAGCCATGCCCGGCTCGGACTCGATGACTTCCAAACTGGTCAGATTTGCAGTGCCCGACGATTCGTCACGGATGACAGCCACTCTTGCGCCAATGGGAAGTTGGACGCCGGAATTCACATCGATATGGACCCATCCCGTACGCGGATCGATGTGTTCGACCACTCCCTCGCTGTTTTCAAGTTGGCGCAATGTAGATGCCTGCGATCTTTCCAGCCGGGCCAGTTCGCCGGGAGCTGAATCGCTCACGTGCGTTTCGACTGGGGCAGGTTGAGATCTCAGACTGGCAGACGGTGGCGGTTCAATCGTGTCTTCTTCGTTGGACAGTCGTGTCGAGGCGAATCGTGAAATGGAGTCGCCGAAGTTTTCGCTGACTAGTTCCTTATGAAGTACCCCATCTATCGAAACCGCACGAGCCGATATTGCACGTCTGCTGGAACCGGGCGACGTGCTGGAACTGGGTGAAGTCGGGACTGGTCGTAGTAGGGCACCGTCCAGGTTAGGCGGTGCTGGTGCTTCGTCAAAGTCTGGTCGTCTGGGACGAACGGCGCCAGAACCTTCCACACCGGGGATCGCGCCTTCCACGGCATTGGGATCGGCAGCTTCCACGTTCGGCACAGTTCGCGCCCTAATCGGTGGGGCGCCGCCGGGGCAGCAAGCACGCATGGCCGCCTTTGCCGCTTCGCGTACACGTTCGGATGGTTCGAGCATGCAGCCCTTGTCGTCGTATTCATAGGCCATTTTGGCTAGTTGCTCAACGATCTTTTCGTTACAGCAACTCTGTAGGTTGCAGTATTGGCACCGATCCGACATCGCGGCAACGGCAATCCCCTCAACCGCAGCCAAACGAACTTCTTCGGTACAATCATTCATAGCGGCGAGCATAGCGGCAGTTACTTTGCCTTCTTTGTCGTAGCAGCCACAACCAATCGACGCCAGGTATTTAATCGCTTTGATCTTTTGAAGTTTTAGATCTTCCTGTTGCTTTATCTCCGCAGCAGCCCGGATAGGCGCCGAGGGAGCCTGTAAATTGGCTGGATCGCCTATCGTTTTTAGGGGCGGCTTCTTCTCGAGGTTCGGGCGATTTCCCCGGCGATTGACGACTTGCGCCCGAGCCTTTGCGGTCGTGGTGCCTAGGCCTAGGAAGCTCCAAATCGTGGGCGGTGGAGGCGGCGTTTGGGCCTGACTTGGCTGGCCCAACAATATGGTAAAGGCAATCGCAACCATACAGCAGGATGTCAGCCGGAGGATCCTCATGACGCACTCCAATAACCACAGTAGCGAAATTCGCCCGAAATGTTCCAACAGGGGGTGCGTCGCCACGGACATTCGAGTCCGGCAACAACAGTCCCTAACGTTGAAATCGGCTAGCTCAGCATCCTAGGACGACTCATTACAAACGGAAGTGCAAGATTTACCTGAAGGGTCCAGTTTACCTGGGCGTCCGACGTCGCGAATTGAGGACCGGTGCCTTTACGTAAAATGGGCACACTTGCTCGTCTTTTCCGAGCAATCGGGGAGCCATCGCAAAATGCCTCAGGCAATGGGAGCCGGGCAAGAGTGCCCATCCTTGATGATCTGCTAGGCGGCTGCGCTAACCATTTTGGCCGTGAGCTGTCGCCGTAGTGCGAAAAACGCTTCGTTAGGGGTTATGTCTCGCATGCAGCGATGATGACCTAGTGGGCAGGTGTGACGCGCACATGGTGAGCATTCAATTGCTTTATATAGATGAACCTCATGCGGACTGTAATTGATACTCCAACGAGGATCGATAGGACCAAACAAGGCGATGGTTGGAACCGAGAAAGCGGCGGCAATGTGACGTGGCCCGCTGTCGGTGCTAACCATCGCGTTCGCTCTGCGGATTATCGCCTTGGTTGGTCCAATGCTGGGCACATCATCCGCCCAACTTTTTACTCTTTCGTGATTGGATCGAGACGTGATTTCGCGCGCAGTTTCGCGTTCCGAAGGCCCGCAAGTGACTAGTACGTCGGCATTAAGTTCATCGGCCGTCCGTCTCGCCAGGATCGCGAAGTACTCGTTGGGCCACAGTTTCGAACGGCCAAAAGCCCCACTATTATTGAGCAGCACCAACGGACGGTGTCCGGTGATGCCAATTTTGCGTAATGTTTTGGTTGCGGCTTGCTCGTCGGCTTCGGTGGTACCCAATTCGAGATGATGGCCCACAATCTTGCAGCCCATTGTCCGAGCCAATTGAAGATAGTAATCCAAGGCGGAGATCGGTTCGAACTTACCGTCCGATTTGGGGGGCGACAATTTGGTGGTTAACAGCGGACCTCGACCATAGCGTGCATAACCAATTCGCTCATGGGCACCGGACAACCAAGCGATCAAGCCACTTGATAGGGAATTAGGCAGCAACAGCATTTTGTCGAAGTCATGGGCGCGGAGTTTTGGCAATACTCGCCAAGTCCGCAATTGTTTGTCCTTAGCGTGGCGGTCAAACAAGATCACGTCATTTAGCCACGTTGTCCCCTGAAGCACCTCCGCCACGTAAGGTCGCATGATCCCGGTGATATGAGCTGTCTCTCCGAAATGTTCGCGTAAGGCTCGTAAGGTTGGCGTAGCCATTACCACGTCACCGATCCAGTTTGGCAGGAAGACACCGATTTTCATAAGCAGTTCGTGTCTAGCGTTGAGTGTGAATTTGGTTAGCGGCGGACTTCGTTCAAGGTCGAGCGGGCCACCGCAAACGTAGACCGTGTGCCCATCGCAGGAAATTTTATGAGTCGGTCACTGGCGTATTTTCGTCGTGAGAAATCTTTCAACTGCAGCAATTCCTGCATTCGGGCGAACTCCCGCGTGGGCCGGCTTATACTGGAGACGCCGATGTGCCGAAAGGTTGATTTACCGAAAGTGAATGTAATAACTTGATGATCAAGGGTACCTGAGCTAGCGGGGATGCCATGATGGACGCTGTATTGAAGAAGTTGGGAATTCATCGAGATCAAACCGGAGTATTTGCAGGAGAATGGATTGACGATCCCGGCGCACCGCGTCTGACGTCTTATAACCCTTCGAACGCTCAAGCTCTTGGCGAGGTTCGTATGGCCAGTCGATCCGACTACGAACGGGTCATTGCCTGCGCCAGGTCTACATTTGAACGCTGGCAACAAGTTCCTGCGCCTGGACGTGGTGAGATCGTACGGCAGATTGGTCAAACCTTGAGAGACCACAAAGCTGAATTGGGTCTGTTGGTCACTTTGGAGGCAGGAAAGACTCTCTCAGAGGGCGAAGGCGAAGTCCAAGAAATGATTGACATGTGTGACTTTGCTGTGGGGTTATCCCGCCAGCTTTATGGACTAACCATTGCTAGCGAACGTCCTAAGCATCGAATGCTCGAACAATGGCATCCGCTGGGTCCCGTAGGAGTCATCACAGCGTTTAATTTTCCGGTGGCCGTCTGGGCCTGGAACGCTGCCTTAGCTGCGGTATGTGGAGACACGGTGGTCTGGAAGCCATCATCATTAACTCCCTTATCCGCCATCGCGGTACAGAATCTAGTAAACAGCGTGACGAAAAGGCATGGTTTTGAAGGCGTTTTTGGTTTATGTATCGGTGAAGGCTCGCGAGTTGGACAATGGCTATCGGAGGATCGGAATGTTCCTCTCATTTCGGCAACGGGAAGTTGTGCGATGGGGAAACGGGTTGCGCAATCCGTAGCGGGTCGAATGGGGCGATCGCTGCTGGAACTGGGAGGTAATAACGGAGTCATCGTCACTGAGTCCGCAAATCTAGATTTGGCGCTGCGCGCTGTCTTATTTGCCGCCGTGGGAACTGCCGGACAACGCTGCACCTCTCTCCGCCGCTTGATTGTTCACGACTCTATTGCGAACACCTTTATTTCACGCCTGTCTCGAGCCTACGCCAGCATTCGCATCGGACATCCCTGGGAAGTCGATATGCTGATGGGGCCTTTGATAAGTGAACAAGCTGTTCAGGATATGCTGGACGCTGTGCGTCGAGCGATCGCTCAAGGGGGTCAGATTATTTATGGCGGAAAGCGAATCGAGCGAGACGGGTATTTCGTCGAGCCAACCCTGATGCGTGCCGTTCCGAACATGCCGATTTGCAAAGAAGAGACGTTTGCACCGATTCTGTATCTCCTGACCTATCAGACATTGGAAGAAGCGATCGCGATTCACAATTCGGTCGATCAAGGGTTATCCTCTGCAATCTTTACGGAACGTTTGCGAGACGCCGAGCAATTTTTGAGCCCTACAGGCAGCGATTGCGGTATTGCGAACGTGAACATCGGGACCTCAGGCGCCGAAATTGGAGGCGCCTTTGGCGGTGAAAAAGACACCGGTGGCGGCCGAGAAGCAGGAAGTGATTCCTGGAAAGCGTACATGCGACG
>JANNPR010000304.1:0-3127 GCA_031400345.1 Planctomycetota bacterium
ACTTCGACACCTTCATGATCACGCTGTCGCTCGTCGCCGTGGTCTACATCGGCCTGGTGGCGCTGGTGCAGCAGCTTGGGCGGTGTCTCGGCGTGGTGGCCACGCGACTGGGCGGCTCATTGGGCGGAGCCGCAATTCGGCTTTGATTCCTCGACGCGAATCACATTCCTCGGCGCCGCCACGTCAGCCTTTGCCTGGTACGTCTGCACATGCGGATCCGACCAAATGGCGATCCAACGTTGGTTGTCCACTCGCGATGCCCCCTCCGCCCGTCGATCCCTGGTCACGACGCTGTCCGCCGAAGCCACAGTGTCCATCTTACTGGGGCTGGTCGGTCTCGCGTTGGTGGGCCACTTCACGGCTCATCCCGAACTGTTCACGGACGAGGTGAACCTGGTGGACGGAGCCGACAGACTCTTTCCGAAGTTCGTGGTGGTGGGACTGCCCTTCGGGATGACCGGCGTGATCGTTGCCGCTGTGCTTGCCGCCGCGATGTCGAGCTTGTCGTCTGGCATGAATTCGTCTTGTGCCGTGATTACCGAGGACTTCATCGGCCGTTTTCGTTCATCGCCGCTATCGGAAGCTGAACGGATACGGCTGGCACGCTTCATCTCGCTCGGCATCGGCGTTGCGGTGATTTTTTTGAGCCTATTGGTTAGCCGGGTCGAAGGCAATCTGATTGACCTCTGCTTCCGGGTCGTCAACTTGCTGGTCGCGCCGTTGTTTGTGCTGTTCTTTCTGGCAATGTTCGTCCGCTGGGCGACTACGTTCGGCGCATTGGTCGCCGCGCTGGCAAGCGTCACGGCGGCGGTGAGCATTGCCTTCTCACAACCGCTCGGCCTCGGCTCATTGAGTATCATGTGGATCATGCCCGGCTCGTTTTTCGTCGGTGTCGTTGCCGGAACATTGGCGAGCGCAGTCGGCAGTAGGCATTCGTAGGGTGGGACCAGCTCGCGCAGCGAGCGCCGGCCCACCGATCCAACCTGACGAAACATCCACGACCCTCATGCATAAACGTCCACTTGGCACATCCGGTCATGAAGTCACACTGTTCGCGTTGGGGGGCGAAGGGGTTCTGCGAACCCACGGCCGCACTCGCGAGGCAGTTAAGGTCATTCAGCGCGCATTGGACCAAGGTGTGAATTACTGCGACACAGCGCCGGCCTACGCCAGCAGTATGGATTATTATGGGGCCGCGTTGGGTGATCGGCGACGACAAGTATTTCTGGCATCCAAGACGCACGATCGCACCCGTGAGGGTTCACTTCGCCTTCTGAAAGAGAGTCTACAGCGGTTGCGTACCGATCACTTAAACCTATGGCAATTGCACGACCTCCGAACGATTAGCGACCTAGATCGCATTTTCTCAAAGGGAGGCGCCATCGAGGCACTTACGAAGGCTCGAGATGATGGGTTCGTTCGCAAACTAGGGATCACCGGACATCATGATCCTGCGATCTTGCTTGAGGCGATGCGCCGGTTTGACTTTGATACCGTGTTGGTGGCTTTGAATGCGGCGGATGTGCATCGCCTGCCTTTCATTAGCAGCGTGCTGTCTGAAGCGGCTCGTCGACGCATGGGTGTGATCGGGATGAAGGTCTATTCCGCAGGAGCCATACTAGGACGCGGTAAACTGTCATCCCACGAGGCGATGCGTTATGTGCTCTCGCTTTCCGGTGTGAGTACCGTAGTCATCGGCTGCAGCACTCCCGCCGAAGTAGACGACAATGTCCAGATTGCCACTAACTTTGTGCCCCTGACGACAGAACAAATGCGAGAACTCGAACACCGAACTCAACGTCAAGTCGGCGTATTCACGGCCTACAAGAAGCCCAGTCCATGAAGCACGATCGCGCCATCGAACGGAAGCTCATTACGAGAGGTCGCGAATATCGGCTGGGCGGAGAAACTGACGTGAACCATGGCGGACGGTCACGATATACACGCACTGCTCTCGAACCGTGAACAAAATGCGAAAGTTCGTATAGAACGATTGGTGAATGTCGACCTTCGCGAAGCTACTTTCCGGGGCCAAACCGAAGCGCTGAGGCATGCTTTCCAAAGACGCGAACTTTTCTTCGAGCCCAGCTTTCCACTGGTTGGGATTTGCCGGCCCATGCTCACGGATGTATGCGTAAGCTTCCTTGACGTCTGCCTCAGCCCGAGCCGAAAGTTCAACTCGATACTGCATGTGTCAGCCGAGTTCAGCAAGTACGTCCCGGAACGGGCGGGTGCGTCCGGCCTGAATGTCGGCCAACCCTTGCTCGATGGCCTTCAGCGATTCGGCGAGTTCGCTGTCCGAACCAACTCCCATCATCTTTCGGTACGCGTCAATGGACATGACCACATACGATGTGCGCTGGCCCTCCAGTTGCATGAACCCATGGTTCTGCTCGACGGCCTGTTCAATGTCGTTCGTAATTTTTGGCGTCATGACTCCATGATACCAAAAGAGTGGCGCGGTGGAATTCGAATCGAATCAAAGAATCGACCGAAGATCCATTTTCCGCCAGGTCGCGCGGCCACGTCACCACGTCCGGCAGCTTGTCGCGCAGCGGATTTCAATAGGTTCACCGAATTCGTTCCCTGGCGCGCGGCGGGATTATTCTTTCGTGGCTGCTTGTTTTCGCGCCTGTCGCTTCGCCTTCTTACCATTGTTCTTATTCTTTCCGCTACCGGCGGGCACGGTCTTTCCACCCGCGGGATTGAGCTCTGCCACGACAGCTTGCAGTCGCTTGCGGGCCGCCTGCGCCGCGGCGTCGCTGGTATCGGCAGGCACCAGTGCCTCGACGAACGGCGAGTCCTTCATCGAGAATAGTTCGCCTTTTTGGTTAAGCTTCCAGCCGTCGTCGCGGACGTACCACCCGGCGCCAAGCTGCACGAAGATCGACTCGCGAGGATTACCCGCCTCGCCGCGCAATTGCGGTGCGAAGCTGCGACCGTCGAACTTCACTCCCGTAGGCAGCTCGGCACCAGCCAACTCGGCAAAAGTTGGCAACAGATCGCTGAAATCAATTAGATCGCGTTTGACGACGCCCGGCGGTAACGTCCCTTTCCAATTGCCGATGAACGGCACTCGCGAGCCCCAAGGTGTGCCGCTCAGGGCGACGGTGACGGTCAGGGTCGG
>JANNPR010000412.1:0-2105 GCA_031400345.1 Planctomycetota bacterium
GCGGCAAGCCAGTGTGTGAAGCCGAATTGGCCTAGCGGAAGGAGGAAACGTCGAGTGGGCGGACTTTGGAACCATGCTGAACTCAGATCGCGACTAGCATTAGCACTGGCTTGCCGCCGATGGGAGCGTTATCGTACGTCCAATCGAATGCCGGCGGCTGCCAGTGGCACGCTTTTGGGCTAGCTCGCTGTCCGCTCGCTACGGCTTTTGTAGTTAACCACATCCCAGGCTATACCACAAACTTTCATCATTTGAATGAAGCGATACGTCATATCGAATTCCCACCATCGATGTCCATGATTGGCCATTCGAGGATATGCGTGATGGTTGTTGTGCCACCCTTCGCCATATGCAATTAAGCCAACCCACCATAGATTCCGACTTTTATCAGTGGTCTCATAGTTGCGGTAACCCCAAATGTGACTTGCCGAGTTAACAAACCATGTGGAGTGCAAGACCGTTATCAAACGAAGAAACAAACCCCATACTAACCAGGACCAACCCAAGTAAGTTCCCCCAAACCAATAGCCCAGGCCAAACAGGGCGACGCCGAATAGAACGTGCATTGGTAGGAATAGCTGTGCTACCAGTCGCATCCCGGGATCTTTTGCTAAATCGGGAGCCCAGCGATTGACAAACGCTGTATGGTTTTTGTCTTTGTCTCGGCCGAGAAAGACGAGCCAGTGGGCGTGACTCCACCAACCGCCGTCGTTCGGGGAGTGAGGATCGCCCTCTTGATCGCTACAGGCGTGATGTTTTCGATGATTGGAAACCCAGTCGATCGCAGAACCCTCGCCAGCCAGACCGCCAATGAGAGCAATCAAGTAGCGAATGGGACGATAAGTCTTAAAACTCGCATGAGTTAACATCCGGTGGAAACCAAGGCAGATGCCGATCCCGCCGGTGAACCAGTGCAGAAACAATAGCAGCCCTAAACCAGACCACGAAAATGTGAACGGCGCCGCCAAGGCACCACCGTGCAGAACGGCCAACCAGGTAATAGTTGGCCAATCTAAACCCGATGTGACACGATTTTGGCGTTCCAGGGACGGCTGCCACTCACCGCTCGGCGAAGGCGCTACATCTAGCTGTTTTTGGGGCCTATTGGGCTTTGGCTGAATATCCTGTTTTGTATTTGTCTTTAGGTTCGTTATACCCAACGCGACGGTGGAGGACTGACAGGATTCAATCGACTGCGACTCGGAAGATGTTGTAGACATGAGGTGCGCTCGTTCTATTCTGCTTTTGCGCCAGCCGGATTAACCGTAAGCGGGCTCATTAGGTAAGTATTTCGGGTCGTGTTGGTACGGCGGTGGATAAAATCGTATGCAAGGTCCTGAGATCCTGGCTTGTTCCTGGGATTGTATTCTTTGTGGAATACGTGGAAGTTACGGACAGGTTTCGCCTTTGTAATAGTTATGTAATACTTCCACCGGAGTGCCAGCCGAGTCGCAAGTGCTTGCAGTGCAATAATTGCGGCACTCGGCATCCCGCAAAGAGCTCGTCGTATCAACACGCGGTAGGAGGCTCGGAATTAGTCGGCCGCTGGCCCTTGTGCTGGCATCTACTGGAACGTGCTAAATCGGCGGCCTTGCCCGGTATGGCGCAACACTTTAAGATTAGCCGCCAAAACCAAGATGATTCGGTCCTAGCGCGGCAGACTGTTGGACCGTTTTCTGTTCGTCTGTTCTCGCCTCCGATGGTCGCCTCACCTGTCCCTCAGGGCGATCGCAAGTCAATTGGGCGTAAACGGCATGCCTGACACAGCCACAAAGTTTGGAATTCAAAATGCTCGATTGGTTTAACTTTGCCCAATTACCGTTGCTGGCTGTAGACGAGGGCGCAGCGGCCGATGCGCCTGGAAACGTTGGAATTTTTGAGACGTTTCTTCGAAGCGGTATGCTCCCGTTTGTGGTGATTGGTGTGCTGTTCTATTTGATGTTGATTCAACCAGAGCGGCGCAAGAGGGCTCAAATGACGCGGCTTCTGGACGGTCTTAAAAAGAATGACCGGGTTGTGACGATCGGCGGAATCGTCGGTGTGGTCGTATCGACCGACAAAGATGAAATCGTTGTTCGAGTTGATGAAAACAACAACACGCGGCT
>JANNPR010000392.1:0-4739 GCA_031400345.1 Planctomycetota bacterium
CGTGGATTTGCCGAAGCCCGCATTCCGGATCCGGCTCGATATTCGGAGTGACAGGCCTAGCAAAACATTTGTCCTTCGCCGACCGCTGAAAAGGCATTCTTAAAGTGTTCGATCTTCGGCCGACGTGCGTTTTTCGGCCATGTGACCGCCACCACATCGAATCGTGCCGCACACTCGAGCAGATCGTGGCGTTTGAGGTAGCTAAGCGCAAGCCGGGTGAGTCGCCGCTGCTTGTCAGCATCAACTGCTTCAGCTGGATGTCCGGCGTCGTGGGATGTACGAGTCTTAACTTCGACAAATACAACCGTTTGTCCATCAACAGCGATTAAATCGATTTCCCCGAGCAACCCTCGATCACCTTTCGCCACGATGACGTATCCGATCGATCGTAAATATCTGGCGGTGATCGCTTCGCCGCGCTGACCAAGCGTCTTGAGCGGGAACAAAGTGGTCCACCACTTCCGCAGAAACGGCCACATAGGAAGATCCAATGCGAATCACGAAAGCACGGAAGGCGAAAGCACGAAATAGCTAGAGAACGATCCGCTTGATGACTAGCGTTGGGGCATTGAAGTTGAGGAGCAGGCCGACGTGGAGACCGGTGGCTTTCAAGTACGATTTGACCTGAGCGTAATGGAGATCGTCTAGGGCTTTGACGGCTTTCAGTTCCACGACGATTTCACCGGCAACGATAAGGTCGAGACGGTGAAGACCCACCTCCACATCTTCAAAGAAGATGTGTATTTCCTTCTGGTCGTTGAAGAGAATGCCTCGATGACGCAAGGCGACTTCCATTGCCGTTTGATACACGCTCTCCAAGAATCCAGATCCTAGGGCCCTGTGGACTGCCAAGGCTGCTTCGAGAATCTCTCCCGACGTCGCCTCGAATTCGTAACCCATGCAATCCTCCGTTTCTGTTCCGTGTTTTCGTCTTTCGTGCTTTCGTGATTGGTATCCAGATCGTACACGACTGGCCATTACCCCACTTTACAATTTAGTTTACTTTACCACTCTTTAGAGTCAATACGGTCCGCGTTTTGTGCTAAGGTCATGCTGTACGCTGAGTGGGACTCCCCCGAGGTGAACTCCGTGGCATCCGGATGCGCGCGCAGGGGTGAAGGAGAGCGCCCCAAGATCAGGTGGGGGGCGTGAGATCGCTGTCAGACGACGGGCAGCAGCCCCTCAAGATGAATTCCGAACACCGGCTAGTCGGCAGCTCCCGTTTCCGTACGGCGACGCTCTCGCAAACGGACAGCCTTGCCGACGCGATCTCGCAAATAATACAATTTCGCGCGACGCACGACGCCCGACCGCTTAACATCTACTTTGGCAATCTTGGGCGAATGCACCGGGAACTTCCGCTCCACGCCTTCCCCCCCCACGATACGTCGCACGGTGAACATTTCTCGAGTTCCACTGCCACTTCGTGCAATCACGGTTCCCGAGAAGATCTGGATGCGTTCTTTTTCACCCTCGAGAATTCGAGTGTGAACATCCACCGTGTCGCCGATGGTGAATTGAGGTACTTCCGCCCGTAGGCTCGACTTTTCTACTATTGCGAGAGTTTCATGATTCATGGCTTATGGTTCCTTTCAATGTTTTAAACTAGCACCAGGCGGGAAGTCGCTCTTTGGAAGCAAGTCGCCGCGCCGCTCTCTGGTTCTTAAGTAGCTCTGTTCGCGCCGCCACCGAGCGACGGCGTCATGGTCACCGCTAAACAAAATTTCCGGTGCCACGTGACCACGATATTCGCGTGGACGAGTGTATTGAGGAAACTCCAGCAGACGATTCCCTTGCGAAAACGAGTCATCTACTGGGCTACTTTCGTCTCCTAAGACGCCGGGAACTAGTCGGATGGTGGCATCGATGACCACCATCGCAGCCACCTCTCCACCATTCACAACGTAGTCTCCAATCGAAACCTCGAGCGGTTTCAGGATATCGATCACTCGTTGATCAAATCCTTCATACCGCCCACATAACAACAGCAGCCGCTGGGAACTCGCCAGCTCTTCCACCAGCGGCTGGTCTAGTTTGCGACCCTGAGGCGATAATAGAACCAACCGGCCTGGCGGTTCGACCATCTCCTGTACCGCTACCACACTTTCCACAACCGGCTCAACTTTGAGCACCATTCCCGGTCCACCACCATACGGCCGATCGTCAACTTTGTGGTGTGGTCCCTTCGTCCATTGTCGAATGTCATGCAATTGAACGTCGATCAAACTGCGAACGATCGCTTTGCTGAGTAGGCTTTCGCCCAAGTAACCTCGGAAAATCTCCGGAAACAGGGTCAGTACATCGAACCGCATTTGTCGAAGCCATGCACAAGCAGCAACCCGCTTGCCTTATTCCGCCGTCGCCTCGCTCGTTTCCTCGACAGCCGTCTGCTGCTGCATAGGCTTCATCGGCTGGACGGGCGCCACACGACGAGTTGCCTTAATACGTTGCAAAGCGGCCCTCTGCTTTTCCAAGTGCGTTCCGTTGAGCCCATACTTCTTGATCAATACTCGCACTTTTTCCGATGGCTGGGCACCTACGCTGAGCCAATATGCAAGACGCTCGCCCTTGAGAATTGCGCGAGCATCCGTGTCGCGAACCAGCGGATCGTAATGACCGAGTTCCTCAATCACTCTGCCATCACGAGCGGTTCGTGCGTCCGTGGCACAGATGCGGAAGAATGGACGGTGCTTCCGTCCCAGTTTTTTCATACGAAGTCGAACCACAATCGTCTCCTTATTATTCAGCGATTCCCAATTTCTCTGCGATTACAAGTTAATTCTCGAGTGGACCATCGCCGCGACGCTTTCGGCGGCGAAGCTCCTTTTCACGTTGTTTACGAAGGCGAGCTTTGGCTTCATTGGACAGCCGCTTACCCGTTCCCTTCTTGACCCGCTGCAGTTGGCCTCCCGGGTCAAGCATGCCACTCTCCTGGATGTCCCGCAGGGCTTGCATGCGCCCGCCCATTCCCTTGCCCGCCATTCCTTTGAGCAAGGGAGCCACCGTATCAAACTGCTTGACGAGCTGGGTCACCTCTTGAGGCTGCGCTCCCGCTCCTTTCGCAATCCGCATCCTTCGGCTTGGCTCGATCAACTTCGGGTTACGCCGCTCTTCTGGCGTCATCGAGTCAATAATGCCCACCAGTTTGCGCGCACCACCCTCCGTATCTTCGCCCTGGAACTGGGCCATGATGTCGCCACCCATTCCCGGAATCAGGCCCAGCATCTTTTGAAATAGGCCGGGTTTCAGGATGGTCATCAACTGCGACTTAAAGTCGTCCAGCGTAAACTCACCGGCACGCAGCCGTTCTTCCAGCTCCTGCTGCTTGTCGGTGTCGACGGCGCGTCGGGCTACATCGTACAAGCCGACAATATCACCCATGCCCAAGATGCGGCTGGCCATTCCTTCGGGACGAAAAGGCTCCAACGCATCTAGGTGTTCACCGGTACCAATAAACTTGATCGGGACACCCGTGACATGCTTGACGGATAACAGCGCGCCACCGCGCGAGTCACCATCCAACTTGGTCATGATGACGCCGTTCAACTCCAAAGATGCGTTGAATGCCTTAGCACTATTTACGGCGTCCTGCCCTGTCATGCCGTCGACCACAAAATAGACCTGATCGGGCTTGACGCGGTCGTCAATGCGCTTGAGTTGATCCATCAATTCTTGATCGATGGCTAGCCGGCCCGCCGTATCCAAAATGACAACTTCGGCCCCTTCGGCCTTCGCCTTCTGTACGGCATTGTGGCAGACCTTTACCGGATCGGTCGCTCCGGGTTCGGAGTACACCGGGACTTCCAACTGCCGGCCAATGACGTGCAACTGCTCAATGGCCGCCGGTCGCTGTAAGTCGGCCGCGACAAGCATCGGTTTCTTATTGCTCTCTAGAAGCAATCGCGCTAGTTTGCCACTAGTGGTCGTTTTTCCCGAGCCCTGCAAACCGCACAACATGATGATCGTAAAATCACCTTGTAGATGCAGAGATGCGTCGACCGGTCCGAGTAAGTTGATCAGCTCTTGATTGACGATGCCGACAAGCTGCTGACTGGGGTCTAAGGCACTGAGTACTTTCTCACCCACCGCTTGCTCGGCGACCTTGGCCATGAAGTCTTGAACGACCTCGTAGCTGACATCTGCCTCTAAGAGCGACTGCTCTACCAGGCTCAAGCCATCGCGCATGTTGGCTTCAGTCAGCTTGGCTTTGCCGCGTAGCGTCTTTAACGCCGACCGTAACCCATCTTGAAGGGACTCGAACATGCGCAGTATCTCAGTGGCCGCGATTTATCGCGGAAAATAAAACATCCGGGGGATCGTACCGAGCGCCCCCGTAAATAATGGAACCCGCGATTGTAGTGGAACTTACGCGATGTTGTAAATGCCGTAGGGCGGGACAAGAGTGTGGATCAGTCGCCCTTCGCAAAAGATCGGCGGCTAGTGTGCCATCTGGCCGCCGCCGGAGTCGGCTATGATGTTCAGCAAAGATTATTTCGGCGGCAAGCCGTGCTGAACAACGTACGACCAAATGATGCGAATTTTTCGTTCTACAACTGCGATGGGCCGCGAGGCTGGCTATGTTGTTCGACCGATTCAGCACTGGCTTGCCGCCGAATGAGTCATCAGGTGTTATCCACGTCAACTCCGGCGGCGGCCAGATGGCACACTGTCATCTAACCACCATTTTTAAATAGACGGACAACTACGAGAAACTCTCATGAGATTCCGAACTGAATTAC
>JANNPR010000394.1:0-2801 GCA_031400345.1 Planctomycetota bacterium
GGCACTCTTGCCCGTCCAATGTCCGAGTCAAGACGAGCAGGTGTACCCGACCTACCACGGAAAACTGCCCCATTATTCTGAAGCAGACAATGTAATAGACTAGTGCCGCCCGATAATCATCGCTCTACCGCCGAATCGGCCGTGGCGGATCGTACACGTCCTGCACTTCGACCGGCGCGACAACCGTAGCCGGATGCGAGTGGTTTGGCTTCCAAGGATAACCCTGCCGCGTGTAGTTGCGATGCGGGTAATGTGGAGGCACGAGGCCTTCCGTCAGTCGCGTGTTGATGTTTTGGTCGAATTCTGGATACGCTGAAACAATCTCGGTTCGCAGATTGACAGACGCTTGGCTCAACGGATTGTAATGCACCGCTAGATTCACGTAGCGGAACGCGGTTTCAGCGTCTCCAGCGTTCCAAGCCGAACGAGCCAACCGCAAATATCGTTCGCCAATGTGACGCTTGATGGTGGGACTCATCTTGTCTTTAAACAATGCCGTGCGCTGTTCGAATTCATTGATGGCCTTTTCGCCTTCGAGACCCATTTCCGGTTCACACACAATGTGTGGGGTGATTACGACTACGATTTCGCGGCGTTCCAAGGTCTCGGTTTTTCGTCGAAAAATCGCACCGATCACGGGTACGCTACCTAACAATGGGACTTGAGAAATCGTATCTGCTACGTCCTCTCGGATTAGTCCTCCGAGAATTACAGAGCAGCCGTCTGGGCACATGATATTGGTGGTGACTTCGGTTGTTTCTTTGTCCGGCAGCGTTAGCCCTTGCACCACGCGCACGTTGCCAGTCGACAATTCGGGATGAACTTCCAATCGGATAGTTCCGTCATCGCTGATAAAGGGCCGGAAGATGAGATGGGTACCTACTTTGAGGAAATCGATTGCTTGGGTTGCTGCGTTCTCCGTGACGGTGGTCGTGCTGATATAGCCGAATTCGGAACCAATCAGAATCTCAGCACGCTGCTTGTTGAGACACATCAGTCGCGGAGAGGCAACGACATTTGTATCACCGACCGATTCTAAGGCGTCGACAAAAACGCCTAGGCTCGAATCCAAAAAGCCGAACTTGAGTCCGCCGCTCGTCGGATCCAATGCGCCAAGATTGCCCAAAGGTGAACCACTTATCAAACGCACATTCTCTTTGTCGAGCAACGCTGCGAAATCGACGCCGAGACGGTGACTATCATTGAGCCGCACGCTCAAGATCACTGCTTCGATGGCTACTTGGGTTGGCTTCCGGTCGATTTCTGCCACGATCTCATCAATCTGCGAAAGCACCTTTTCATAGTCTCTAACGATCACGACTTCGTTGCTGGCGAAACTGTCGCCGCCAGTCTTCGTCTTATCCACCGGGATGTCGACCTGAGCAGCCTTCGAGACCGTGATCTTACCCTCTTGGCTCAACAAGGTCGTGATCAGCGACTCAATGTCCGTTGCTTTTACGTAGTTCGGCCGATAGATGCGGGTCCCAATCTCGTCCGCCGTTTGGTCCATGAGTTTGAAATCATCTTGTGTACCCACGTAGATAAAGTTTTTTTCGCGGCGAGCGACGTAGCCTGTGGATTTAAGGATTGCTTCCAATGCCGTCTGGATGTCTACGTTAGTCAGCGACGCGGTTACCGTTCCGGAAACGTTCTTGCTGGCCAAGATATTCAAGTTGCCACCGTCGCTCAAAAGCTCCAGTACTTTGCGAATATCCGACTGTTGGATATTAAGAGTTAATCGATCATCCCCTTCATTCCTGCGAATCTCTGCTTTTTCTCCATTGTCGTTCGCCGTCGGACGTTCAATGGGTTCCGGCACGGCGGCCTCATCCTTGATCAATTCCGTCGTCGGCGCTGGAGCGTCTGCGGGTAAAGCACGCGGCTCACTAGTCTTTGACACTTCATCCAGGCGATTCATGATCTGGGCCAGCATTTGGCTTTGGTCGGCGAAAACCGGTCGGTGAGGTACACGCCATGATGGAACTGCTGGAGCGATTGTCGCTGCTCTTATATCCGAAAGACTTTGCTCGATCCGATGGCTTTCCGGCGAGTCGGATCTATACCTATCTGGTGCGATCGCGGGATCCGCGTCCAACGATAGCCCGATCCGATTCGAACCCGGCGGATTGGGAGCGTGCTTGTCGGACTTGCGGGAGATCGACTTCGCCACCGGTTGAATGGCGACGACGACGGCGAATCCCAAGCCGACGACTATGCAGAACACCAATAGGGTAATTCGAATGAATCCTGGCATGTGCCTTCCGTGACAACGTCCCATTCGGGGCCGTTCGATGACTTACATTTAGTAACTCATATAACCCGATTCGGACTATCAATGCTTTCGCATTGCGATTTTCGCTCTTTTGAGAATTACTGCTGATCGATCCGATTACGGGTTAGCTCCAACCGGTGTCGTATGCCCTCATGCTCCAAGTCGACATACGTCGGTCCTATTCGGGCAACGCGAAACACGACATCCGTATCGGACGATTCCTGTTCCGTAGCGTCCTTATCGACGCGCACGACCACACGTGAATTTTCTCGATACGTCCGTCCGTTAATCATCGCGATCCGCTGGCTGGCTCCCACCATCGTGCTCCACAACACCAACCCGGCCTGCTTGGGCGAGATGATCGGTGACTGGACCGTCTTGTCCGCAACCGATGACTCTCTGTCTTCGGGTGATGGCGCAGCGGGATACTTTTGGGCAAAAGGATTTCGCGAGTTTGCAAGTAATGCCGTTGGTTTCATAAATGCATCTTGTCGAATCCAATCAGCCACTTGTGACCAACTGGCTGAGG
>JANNPR010000411.1:0-1756 GCA_031400345.1 Planctomycetota bacterium
CGCGCGAATCGCACCTGGGCGTTGGTGATCATCGCCGGGCTCGCCCTCGGGATCATCGTGGGCATCGTGATCGCCGGGAACAACTTCTACGAGGGAATTGGAACGGTCGACTCCGGAGTGCGGGTCGTCACCACGATCGACGCCGGGACGTCTGAAGTCGATGCGGGCGAGGCGCTCGCGCTGGTGGATCCCGAAGACGACGCCGGCCAGGCACCGGTCGATGCTGGCGCCGTAGCCCTGGCGATCAAAGACGCAGGCCCCGCGATCGTGCTTGCCGCCGTGGATGCCGGCGCTCCCGTGAAGGACGCAGGCCTGGCCCTCGCGGTGGCGGTCAAGGATGCGGCCGGTTGTGCATTCATTGGGGCAGTTAGGGATCAACTATGCAATTTATCGGATAGCAGGGAACAGTCGCTAGCAATTCAAAGGAGTCTTACGTGGACGGAGTCTTACGTGAAAGTTCTGGACAACAAGCAATGGGCTATCGAAACCTTTCAAGACTGCGAACTGGGCGATCTCCGCAGAACTAAAAGGCTCATGAAGGTGGCTGAAAGTATGGTCGATGCGCCTGAGCAGTCTTTACCTGGTCAATTCTCTGAATGGCGAGATCTGAAAGCAGCTTATCGGTTCTTCGATACTGAGCAGGCAACTTTTGAGGCGATTGGCACGCCGCATTGGATGCAAACTCGGAACACAAAGCCAGGGCGCTATCTGCTCATAAGCGATACAACAGACCTGAATTTCACTGCGCATCACTCAACTCAAGGTTTGGGCATGTTGGGCGATGGCAAAGGACGCGGTTTTCAGTTGCACCCGTGCTTGATGTATAGCCTAGACGGGAAACAAGTTGTTGGTCTTGCAGGCGCTGTTACCTACTACCGAGCATTCAAACCCAAGAATGAGACGCGAGCCCAGCGTTTAGCAAGACATCGAGAGAGCGACATCTGGGGCAATGTCGTTGATCAAGTTGGTTCAGCTCCCGAGGGATCGCAATGGATCCATGTTTTTGATCGTGGTGGTGACTACTTCGAAGCAATGTGTCACATCAAAATGACCGACAATGACTGGGTGATTCGCGCATCGAAACTAAACCGCACAGTGATTAATTGCCGTGGCGAAAAGGTCAAGCTTTCCGAGGCCGTATCAGAAGCAACCGAACTTGGAGATTTTACGATGGATCTTCGTAGTACTCCACGGCACGCAGCACGGACAGCTATGCTGAAGATATCCTATTGCGAGGTGACATTCCCCGCACCAGTACATAAGAGTCCCTGGTTAAAGAAATGCCAGATCAAAAACTTGACGATGCGTGTAGTCATCGCAAAGGAAGTTGATCCGCCAAAAGGGAACAAACCGATTTGCTGGATAATCCTGACAAGCCTTCCCGTAGAGAGCCTTGCGGACGCTTGGTCGGTGTTAGAGTATTACGAATACCGCTGGATGATCGAGGAATACAATCGCGTTGCTAAATCAGGATGCTCTATCGAGACGCATGCACTTCGAACTGCTGAAAGGCTTGAACCGATCGTTGGGTTAACTAGCATCATTGCGGTACGTCTGTTACAATTGAAGCTTATTGGGCGCAACCAGCCCGAAGCCAAAGCCGCGACACATGTGCCATCGACATGGCTCCAGGGTCTCAAGCTGATGCGACCCAGAATCCGGCTTACGGAAATGACCGTCTACGAATTCTTTCGACAGCTCGCAATGGTGGGTGGTTTCCTCGGACGAAAGCATGATGGAGAACCAGGCTGGCAAA
>JANNPR010000432.1:0-1685 GCA_031400345.1 Planctomycetota bacterium
AGTCGTTCTGTGTGTCATCGTGACCCTATTCGCCATAACGTTGCTGGGCGAGGCCCGCCGCAAGACGATCATCGATTCACACTCGGGATACTACATTGCCATGCTTTTGGACAAGGCGGACCCGGTCATGCCCAAGGAACTACACGACTTCTTACACCCGTACATGCAGTCATTGGACGAGCGGAAGCACCCGCCGAAGCGCCTGTGGACCCGGATGTTCGGGTCGTATCAGGCCCCGGATCCTGATCCGGCCGCTCCTCAAGCTCGCTTACTCGGCGAACGGGTTCAACGATAATTCGGACTTGGGGATCTTCGTAGGGCGAAATCCCTTCCGTTTAACAAGCGGAAAACTCCGACACCGGGCGACCGACAGAGTTGCCGAAGGATCTCCGTGATTGGGTTCTCGAACGACGTACTGGTGCGATTCAAACCGCTCAGAATCGTGGTCCAGAGCCATCCGACAGACTGTGTCGTGACCCGCCTTTAAGCGAATGGCTCAAAACCATGACATGCAGTATTTCCAGGCGAAAATATAGGTCTTACCGAACATAAGAAACATTATCGGACGTTGCGGTGGAGCTCTTAAGGGCCTACAACCGGTCCCTAAGATATGTCCCAACGACGTGTCCCAGCGGCAACTCGCGCGATCCACATTCTGCGTGTCCGAAACGTGCTCTAGGTTGGCTCGCGTGCTCTAGGTTGGCTCGAAGGATGTCACTGCGACATCTGGAATGGCGTCGTCTCAAACCGGTGCGGATTCTACCGCCAGATCGGGTTGCTCCGTGAAAACGCCCATGCGCCGAAACTTCTCGTAGCGCTGAGCCACCAGTTTGTCGCGTGGAATGGAGATCAGTTCGCGAAGAGTTCTCGCCAGATAGATTTTGAGCCGGGCGGCCGTTTGGTGGTGATCCCGATGGGCGCCCCCCAGGGGTTCGTCGATTACCGTATCCACCACCCCCATTCGCAACAGATCCTTAGAGGTAAAGCGCAGTGCCTCGGCTGCCTTGGGGGCGAACTCGTGACTTTTCCAAAGGATGCCTGCACAACCCTCGGGGCTGATCACCGAGTAATAGGCGTATTGCAGTACAGTGATTCGGTCGCCGACCCCAATCCCTAGAGCGCCGCCGCTTCCGCCTTCGCCGATCACGATACAGATAATGGGGGTGCGAAGACGCGACATCTCGTACATATTTTCGGCGATCACCCAAGCTTGGCCGCGTTCCTCAGCTCCGATCCCTGGGAACGCCCCTGGCGTATCGATCAAGCAAATCACGGGCAACCCGTACTTGGCGGCAATCCTCATCTTAGACATCGCTTTTCGATATCCTTCGGGGTGGGCGCAGCCAAAGTAGCATGCGGACCGTTCTTTGTAAGTCCGTCCCTTTTGGTGTCCGATGACCATGACTTTATAGTGGTCGAGCTTTGCGAAACCACTGATCACGGCTCGGTCATCCCCGAAATGACGATCGCCGTGTAATTCGACAAATTCGTTGAACACCAGCGCCAAATAATCGGGAGTTTGCGGACGATCTTTATGCCGGGCCACCTGGACCGTTTCCCAAGCAGTCAAGTTTCCGTAGATTCGTTTTGTGGTTTCGGCCCAAGCCCGACGAAGCCGGCGCAGTTCCTCTTCCATGGCCGGTGACTTTGCCGTCTCTTGCTCGATCGCGCGCATTTGTGCCTCG
>JANNPR010000445.1:0-1684 GCA_031400345.1 Planctomycetota bacterium
TTGCCGCCGGGTCGCACTGCCGCGTAGATCCAGGTTTGCCCTTCTAACTCCGCGTTGATAGCCGGTGTGGCCCACAATAACAGACTCAACACCGTAACTACTTGGCACAGTAAAATGAACAACACAATTGAAAAGAACATGGTCAGTTGTGGCTCGGGAAGTTGTGGCTGAGACCCGACAAGTTTCCATTTTGCCATCCCCACCAGTAGTACTGGGAACAGCGCTAAGATTGCCCAGCTGAGCAACCGCGCCGGTGAGAATGATCGCTGTAGATCGTAGCGAATGACGCCAAGTGGGCCCCAGAAATAGTTCGTCCGTTGTCGTTGCCTTGCCGTCGAAAACATAATGTGAGCGGCCCTTATTTCATCTCCCCTGATGTCGCGACACCAGAATTTTAAATAGAGTCGAGAGATCCCCATCGGTTCCCGTTAAACCGGTGACCTGAAAGCCGTCTTGAACCACCCAGCTCGAAAGTGCCGCGTACAGCTGAAGGGGTTCTCGGACCGCCACGTGAATCGTTCGATTCATGGAGCGCACTCGCACGGAATCGACCCAAGGCTGTGACGCCAAGCGTCCGGCGAGCTTCTTCGCATCGTCGCATTCGATGACCAGTTCTTGGGGAAGGTCGGCCAGCAACCCACGAAGCTCGCCAGCCGTGCCGACTGCCAAGAGGCGTCCACCAAAAACCAGCAGAAAGGCATCGGTTACTGCTTCCACTTCGTGCAGAACGTGACCCGCCAGCAATACGCTCCGGCCACTCGCGGCCCAATTTTGTAGTAACTCGGTCAGTTGATGACGGCCGATCGGGTCGAGTCCATTAAAAGGCTCATCCAGAATCAATAACTCGGGGTCATGTGCCACCGCCTGTGCGATTTTGCACCGTTGCCGCATGCCCAGCGAATAGGTACCGATGGGTCGATCTTGAGCATCGGAGAGTCCCACCCATTCCAGCACCTCTTGAGTTCGCACGCGAGCTCGCGATGGCGACCAACCGCTGAGAGCGAGCAGTTGCTCCAGCCAAGCTCGTGCGCCAACCCGGGGTAGCAATATGTCACTTGCAGGACAAAGACCGATTCGATGCAACACCTGAGACTGCAACCACGGGTTACAGCCGAAGACCCGTACCTTACCCAATGTCGGCCGCAAGGCACCCGTTAAGAGTCCGACCAGCGTGGACTTGCCTGCACCGTTCGGCCCGACGACACCATATGCCCCCCGAGGCAGCGTCACATTCAAATCGTTGATGCCGATGACTGTACCGTAAAGTCGAGTCAAATTCGTCAACTCGATTAATGTTGTTTCGTCACCAGGCATTGCGTCAAACACAGCTGAGCCGTTCACAGAAGGAAAAATAATACTTCGTAGGATGGGCACTCCTGCCCGTCGTAAATCCAATCACGGGCAGGAGTGCCCGTCTTTATCTCGCTATGCTCGCAGTGTGCCCGCGATACGGCGGTAGGCTATCGCCAAACTGACCACCGACACGATCAAGCACATTAGTAGCGGTTGTATCAACTCCGCCCAATTCGCAACCAATCCAAACACACCCATTTGAAGTTTTCCGAGCGTGTGGTACGGCGAGACAAATTGCCATCCCGTGAGAACCCGCTGGGTTTTCTCGTCGTCCATTGGATACCGTCACGCCTTGTCTCCAGCAAGGCGGAATCCCTCGCCGGGCGGAAAC
>JANNPR010000499.1:0-6599 GCA_031400345.1 Planctomycetota bacterium
GTTAAGGCGGAATAATATGAAACGACAACCTACATCGATTTAGTGGCATCACAGCGAGTGTCGAATTCAGTCTTTACTGCCGACTGCCGACTGCCGGCCGCCGACCAATTCAGTCTTTACTGCCGACTGCCGACTGCCCACTGCCGACTGGAGACCGCCGACTCTTATTTGATTCAATGTCCGTTCGCAAGCTTGCATCATGAATTCGAAGTCGTTACCCGCCTGCAACCACTGCACGCCGCAGTCGATAAGCACTTGAGCGAACTTCGGATTGGCGCCGAGTCCGGAGCCGATGAACTTACCGGCGGCCTTCGCCTTGAGTGCCACCGTCTTCATGATTTCGACGATTTCGGGGGTCGCCGTGGCCCCCAGACACCCCATCGAACCGGACAGATCCTGCGGCCCGAGCACGAGCGAGTCCAGTCCGGGGAGCTTTAGGACCTCATCTAGTTCGGCAAGCAGCTCCACGGTTTCAACCTGAGCGACTACGAAGACGTCCCGATTTGCCTGCTGGAGATATTCTTGCTGCGCGAGCCGCCCATACTGCATTGGGCGTCTAGGTCCGAACCCACGGGTGCCCAAAGGAGGATAACGACAAGCCGAAACAAAGTTCGTCACTTCCTGGGCCGTGTAAGCTCGCGGCAGAATGATCCCCTCGGCTCCGGAGTCGAGCACTCGCTTGATCCAGCCGACCTCGTTACTCGGAATCCGGACGATCGATGCTGCACCACCGGCCCGAGCGGCAATCAGGTGACCAAGCATGGACTCGGTGGTTGTCGCGTTATGCTCCATGTCGATCCATACGAAATCGACAATCTGGGATAATGCCTCGGTCACCGTGGGATCGGTCAGAGTAATTCCCACGCCCAAAACAATTTCTCCAGCTCGAAGCTTTTCGCGCATGCGATTGATGTGTGTGCTAATCATAACTATGCCGCATGGAGTGCCTTGTTGAATGCCGGGACGACTTCGCCAACGAATAATTCCAGGCTATGAATCCATCGCTCACGGTCGTCCCAGTCGTACGCGGTCAAAACGAGAGTCCCGAACGGGCCGATCTGTTTTCGCAACGCGAGTAGTTGATTGGTTACGTGCTCAGGGTCGCCGGCGAGGACCACGTCGTTCATGAAGTAATCGAGCGTGCAGTCGGAATCGATCTGTCGATCGTCTCGCTTCCACATGGCCACGCCGTGGGGCGCGGTTTCCCGAGTTAAGTCAAGGATGTATTGAATGCAGGAACCGAGCGAATTAGTTTTTGCAAGACGTCGCGCATCGCCAGTTGAGTCCGCGACGAACACGTTCCGGGCCACGGCCCAGTCGGACGGCTGTGCCATTCGCCCCATTGCTTTCGCAGCCTCCGAATAATTACTCCATTGTTGCTTCAGAACGCCAGCGTGAAGCATGTGATGGCTGATGAAACGGAAGCCGCGTTCGGCAGCCTTCCTCAGACCGGTGGACGAGGCACTGATACTCGGCACGTAGATCGGAGGATGCGGCTGCTGCTGAAACGGTTTATGTAGATGTCCCACGCCAAATTTAGGGTGCAGGTGATCCTTCATTTTCACTTTCCAGAATCGTCCGTCGATGTCGACCGGGAGTTCCCCTTCCCATAGACGCAGTATGATGTCAATGGACTCAGCAACACGAGCTCCCATTTCACTTGGATGGGCCCCGAAGACCTCCATATCGGTAGGAATTGCCCCGGGTCCGAAGCAAACGTTCAGCCGCCCGTGCGACAGGTGATCAAGGAACGCCAACCGTCCAGCCACATGTGCCGGGTGGTGGTACTGCAGGCAAACCGGAGCTGGTCCGACCCGGATGCGTTTTGTCAGTCCCAGCACCTTTGCCAGAAAGATCTCGGGCATTACGATGTTTTCGACACTCGACGAATGGTGTTCACCGACCCATAATTCGTCGAAGCCGAGCTCCTCACACTTCACTGCCAAGTCAATGTCTTCGTCGATGCACTGACTCAGCGATTTGGCCGGATCATGAATCGGCATCACGAACATTCCCAGTCGCAAAGGTTGAGCGTGATTCATCCGCTCAACTCCGTGCCTGACGACGCTGCTGTGTCCAGAAACCGATCCACGTCGACTCGCAATCGATGGCCAAAGTCCCGCATCCCCTGCAGCGTCGCGTTGTCCACCGGAATCCCATCACTGCGGCGTTGCCTCATGGTGCGGAATTCAAGTTCACCCGGAACCAAGACCTCAGAAACCCCGGCAATGGGAGTCGACGACTTCATATAAGCAATGGTTTCGTCGACAAGCCGTTGAAACTGATCTAATGGACAAAAAGCGGATGGGTCGATCACGACGAAACAGACCCCATTTCCGAACGCTTTAGTGTCCTGTGAGCTGATTCCGCCGAGTGCGGTGCCAAAGATCTCGACCAACAAACTGAGTGCAAACCCCTTGTGTCCGGCACTGCCACCGAGAGGCAGTAGGCCTCCGCGGGGCGGGCCATAGAACGCATTTGGGTCATTCGTGGCTCTGCCGTGTGCGTCGACAATCCAGCCGTCGGGCACCAGTTTCGCCTCGTTACGGTAAAAACGAATCTTACCTTCGGGCGCGACCGATGTGGAAAAGTCGGCTACAATCGGGTCGCCACTTGTTGGAATCGCGTACGCCAGTGGGTTCGTTCCCAGCCGTCCTTCGCGACCTCCCCAGGGCAGTACGAAGTGCCCGTGGATCGGCGAGTTACACGTCGCCAGAGCGATCATTCCCTGATCGGCCGCGAGCTGAACCCAGGCCCCCAGACGTCCGACGTGGTTGCAATCGCGTGTGATCACACATGCGGCGCGCTCTTCACGCGAGATCTGAATGCCCTCGCGAATTGCCCTCTCGGCGCCGACCGCGCCAAATCCTCGACCACAATTCACCGCGGCCGTCGCCGCGCCAGTCCGTACCACGGTGAGTGGAGCGTCGGGAACGACTGACCCATCGGCCACATAACCTAGATACTCGGGGATCCGGATGACGCCGTGCGAGTCGTGCCCCATCAGGCTGCTAGTGATCAGCGCCCCGACGGTTGCCAGCGCTTGGTGTTCGCCTGCTCCGGCCGCCGTAAACAGCGCGACACCAAGCTGCAAAACGTTTTGTGGTCGATAAATCTGACTCATGCCGTGACGAAATTGTGCGGTTTAACGAATAGCGATCGGGTTGCCTGGTGATCCCGTCGCGCCCTTTAAACGCAGTGGACTGAATACGAAACAGAATTCAAATACTCCGTCCGCTGCGAGCTGCTCTAGATCAAGATTTTCGATGTGGTATACGCCGTTCTTCGTAAGATCCCACTGATGGACCGGGAACGCCAGGTCGTCACGCTCGTGGGGGACAGCTTCAATTGCCCAAGTGTCAGCTCCGATCATCGACACCTTGCGATCCGTCAGGAATTTAGCGGCGGCGAGACCGATCCCTGGTTCGCCCGCGCCATACGCCGCATTGTCCTTCATCCACAGCTTGCCGTGCCCAGTACGGATCAGCACCACGTCTCCCTCCTGAATTTGCAGCTTTGCTTTTTCCAAGCAGGAGGACAACTCGTCCGGCGAAATAACATATCCGGGTGCGAGCTGGTCACTGCTTCGGAGTCCGCAGACATCCAGCAAAATCCCGCGCGTAAAGAATACGCCAACGTTTTCAACGCCGAGTTTCTTCAGACCGTACGGATCGCCGAACTCGGATAGTTTATTGCCGTTATAGAAATAGTCCTCGCCGTCCTTGCGTACACCGACGTGGCCAAGTCCATCGAACTGCGTGCCCACCTGGCCGATTTCCCCGCTGAACAGCTCATCGTTCGAGACCATTTGGTTCGACCCAATTGGTCCCCCGGTCGGCAATCCAGGGATGGTCAGGCTAAAGTGCCGTTTGCCTGGCATTGGCATTCCGTGTTCGTAAACACGCCCCAGTTGGTAGATTTGCCCACTCTTCACCAAGCGTGCCGCTCCGGCGACCTTTTGGGGAGTGATTCGGTTCGTCGCTCCGCGTTGATCATTCGCACCGAACTCCGAAGGCCAGAATTTATCGCCGATGGGATTTTTTACGGCCGGCTTGGACTCGTCACTCGCCCACGGCGAAACGCTGAACAGTGTGGCACCGACCATGACACCAAAAATGACCTTCCACCAACTCGCAAATCGAGATGAGTTTCTCATGACGTCTGTCCTTCTTCCAAGTGGTTCGGGCGGCAAGGATTGTAACGCCCATCAAGTCAATGCCAGGCGGCTTCACTGCTTGAAACGCATCCTAAGCTTTTCTCCCTTCGAGACCACGTCGCGTTTCAAGCAGAAGTGGCACGAATGTCGTGTGCCACTGCCCAAAAATCACAGCCGCGCTTACATCTTCACATCAAATGCCCACAGAGTATCACCATCACGAATGTAGAGACGGCCATCGGCCACGACAGGATATGCCCATGGTTTTCCCATCGGATTGTCCTGCTCTGGCTGATCGGGGGGCGTGAATCGGCCTTTCTCTTGATACGATTCCGGCGAGGGTTCCACCAACGCCACGTCACCATTTTCGCCGTGCATGTAGAGTCGGCCATCGGCAAAGGTCAGTGATGCCGCCTGAATGGCTCTCTCTTGCCACTTCACCTTACCCGTGGCAAATTCGATGCATATCAGAGTCTGCGCCGTAGTTCCGTAAAGGAAGTCGCCGATCTTAATCGCGCCGCCAATCGCTGTGGGCAACTTTGCTTCAAAGTACAGCGGCTCCGGCTCGAATTTGCCATCCTTCGATTGAATTTTCACCGTTCCACCACCTGTCCCGGCTGAGGCGACATAGATGGAGTTATTGGAGGCAACCGGCGTGGGGATATTTGCATTGAAAGGGCTGACTGGTTTGCCGTATCGCCATAGTAATTTTCCCGTCTTCGCCTCGACGCCGACCAGGCCCTTTTGCAAAAGCTGAACGTATTGGCGGACTCCGTCTATCTGGCAAACGATGGCCGAAGAATAGGCTGCTTCATCGTCTTCCGATAAGCCGGATTTCCAAACGACGTCGCCGGACTTCTTGTTGAGGGCGAGCATTGTGGCCTCGCTACCACCAGGCGTGCAAATGACTGTGTCACCGTCGACCAGGGGGGATTCCGAGTAAGCCCAAATACCAGACTTGCCGGCAAAATCCTGAAGCAAGTTCTTTTGCCATCGGACCTTCCCTGAACCAATCTCCGCGCAAACCAAATCTCCGTCCGAACCGAGCGCGTATAGAAACTTACCGTCCGCCGTAGGCGTGGATCGTGCGGACGCATAATTGGGCCGCTGGTCCGGTTTTCCAACTTTGCCAAGTCGGATAGACCAGATCTCTTTGCCATTTGTCGCGTCGAGCGCTTTGAGAAACTCGTCTTCCAGCCCCTTGTTCGCGATTAGATATAGGCGTCCACCCACCACGGACGGTGTGGAGTAGCCCTCGCCCATATCGTTGACCTGCCAGAGGAGTTTCGGACCATCTTTGGGCCATTCTTTGAGTAACCCAGTTTCCTGTGAGATGCCATCTCGGTTCGGCCCACGCCACTGCGGCCAATCCGCGGCATAGGATGCGATTATGCTGACCCACAAAACCATTGACATGACGCAGAGCCGGCGTGCATTGATGATATTTTCCATAGTTCAGCCTCTCCTTCGTGGGCTGAACGAATTGGCGGTGTCATCGAGATAATGAGACCTTTCGAGATGATCCTACCGAGTACGCTGAAAGTAGCCTAGTAGCTACAAGAGGTTGGATGTTAGAACCTCCAGTAGAGCATGATCTAGATACGAATCACTCCCATTTCCGGAATGCAGGCGTAGAGGTTACGCTGGTAAGGCACGTTTTACTACCACCGCCTGCCTCTGGCATAGCCATTTGATGATTGCTCCAACGCCGACGAATCTGTGGGAGAAGCACGTCATGGCAATTCAAGACGTGACGAACCGACTGAACCGCATCGTTCAGGCCTTGAACGATGCGCAAATACCGTATGCACTTGCAGGTGGGAACGCCGTGGCCATCTGGGTCGCGACCAAGGATCCAGCAGCCGTAAGAACCACTAAAGACGTGGATCTGTTGCTGCGCCGTGAAGATTTACCCAAGGCTCGTGCTGCGGCATTGGCGGCAGACATGGATTATTTTGAAGTCTTGGGAGTGGGAATGTTCCTGGACCGGCAAGACCCTAACCCTCGCCACGCCGTGCATCTCTTATGGGCGGGCGAACGGGTTCGACCCGAATACCCGCTTCCGTCGCCAACGATCGACGAGCGACAAATTTTGGATGCGGGCATATCCGTCGTTTCGTTGCCTGGTTTGGTGCGAATGAAGTTAATGTCGAACCGAGATCAGGACCGGGTTCACTTGCGAGACATGATCGATACCGAATTGGTCGGCCGCGATCTGCTCATCGGCTTGCCTGAGGAACTCTCCCGGCGACTCGATGACTTGCTCACCGAAATGGGACGCTGAAGAACGCGTCGTTGTAGTCGGCAGCGGGACTGGTCGCGTATTGCCGACGTTCGATCCAATATGCGCGATTGGACTGATCAGTCCGATTCTTGATTATTCGACTGAACCCTGAACCCTGAACCCTGAACCCTGAACCCTGAACCCTGAACCCTGAACCCT
>JANNPR010000504.1:0-2630 GCA_031400345.1 Planctomycetota bacterium
GCCACCACCCAGATCTACACCCACGTGGATCAAACGCGTCTCAAGAAAGTCCATCGTGATTTTCACCCTCGTGGCTAGGTGCTAGGTGCTAGGTGCTAGGTGCTAGGTGCTAGGTGCTAGGGGTTCTAGGTTAGGATCCGACCGATCTGCGGATGGATGCGATTGCTGGTAGGTGCGGCAACCAGCCGATCGTCGCGATATTGCCTCAATTGAGATGTTTTCCCGGCCGCTGGGGGGGCAGATTTCGCATTCCAAGGCTGCCAGCCGCCCCCATACAGTTGCAACTCATATAGGAGGAGCAAACTTCCGATCGTAAGCGCGATGAACGACAGAATTAGCATCATGGTGTAGACGCTAAACTGTTGTTTCTGGATGGGTCCGCTTGCCGGACTAAGTGAGCTTGGTTGCGACACGGTCACCCTTCTTGATCAGACCTTTGCGGTAGTCTTTCAGAATGACGGCCACGGCGCGATCGGGATCAACCTTGACGACACGTACGCGGCCTAAATAGGTATTGTTGCGGTAAACATCTAACATATGTCCCTGACGAAGACCGTCGTCACTTCCCACCGACAGCTCAACCAAATCTTTATCTCCGACTTGAGTAATGACGCCGTCAACTCGCGGCGGTACGTCATCCAATGTCGCGTCAACATTGATCTCCCTGCTGTCCAAAACCTTCTTTTGTTTCGACACCTGCGTCTGCAGTTGTTCGTGGCGTTCTGTCAGGCTCTTAACGGTGCCCTCAGTTTCGTTGAGTTTTTCGCTTAATGCGACTGTTTGGTCGAAAGCTTGATCACGAACCTCCTGAGCCGCTCGGACGTCATTCCGAAGCACACCCACCTCGTTGGTAAGATTCGCTTGAGTTTGAGCGGTAGTCTTCAGGGTTTCGGCATTCGTGGTGGCCTGCGACTGTGCGCTGGCGAGTGTTGCTTCGAGTCGGCTCAGCTGCTCTTGGGATTGTTCGTATTGGGTTTGAAGAGTTGCGATCACCTGCTTGCGAGCCGCCATTTCCGTGGCCAATTTTGCTTTCGACTTGTCGAGCTCTTCGCGCAGGCGAATGTTGTCTTTTTCGGCTTGTTTGACTTCGGTGCCGAGGGCAATTGCAGAGTCACGCCAGTTCTTATGAGTCGCATACACGGCTACGGCGAGCATCATAAATGCCACGCTCGCAAAGAAGATCCCCACCGTGATCGTCTTTCCCAACAAGTTCATGAAAGCGGTTCCTTGTAAGTCCTAGGACATCCCGTACAGGTACGACATCTGTCGACGATATCGCACACTCGTAAGCAAACCCGCTGTGATTCATCCGTGAGATAAGCGACTTGGCAAGCTGAGCGATCAGCTTTCGTAGGCCCGAATGATCGTAAAGGAATCAAGCCACGCGAGAATTTCGCGAAGCGCGATTGGAGACCAGTATAATTGCCGAAATTTTAAAATGTCAACGAACGCCAGTATTTTAAACGACATAAAAGCCTAATTGCCGGACCGAACATCCGGGAAGTCGCACTTTGGGCGTATTCCTGCTACGGTTACCTGAGGCTGCCTCCGTTTCGTTATTCGGATTACCGCCATAACCGGAAGATTGCGATCGAACGTTAAACAAAACGTTGCCCCATTCTGATCATCTCATCGATTCGCAGCAGCTGGTTGTACTTGGCCAATCGTTCACTACGAACGATCGAACCGATTTTGATCTGGTCTGCGGCGGTTCCTACTGCCAAATCGGCGATGGTTGTATCCTCGGTTTCACCGCTTCGAGCGGAAACTACCAATGAATAACCTGTATGTTTGGCAATGGCCATGGTTTTTAGCGTTTCCGTCAGGGTCCCGATCTGGTTCACCTTTATGAGAACGCTATTGGCTACTCCCATTTCGATCCCTCGGCGAACTCGATTTACGTTGGTTGTGAATAAGTCATCACCCACGAGCTGAACTCGACTTCCCAGACGTCGCGTCAGTTCCCGCCAGCCCTCCCAGTCGTCTTCGGCCAAACCGTCTTCGATACTGGTGATCGGGAACTCGGTTAACCATTGTTCGAGCCGGTCAATCATCTGGGTACTGTTGAGTTCCTTGTTACCTTCCGTTTTAAGTCGATAGACCCCATGCGAAAAGAAATGGGTTGCGGCGACATCGATAGCGATGGTTACATCTTTACCCGGTTCCAGCCCGGCGTCCTCGATGGCGCCGACGACGAATTCAACCGCTTGACGATTGTCTGACAAACGGGGCCCAAATCCTCCTTCATCGCCAACGAGAGTTCCTTCGAACCCAGCATTCTGCAGCCTACGTCCCAATCGTTTATAAACCCGAACCATCCATTCGAGTCCGGTGGGGTAATCCGCGGCGCCAATAGGCGAAATCAAAACGTCTTGAAAGTCCAGATTCCCGCCAGCGTGCAACCCCCCAGAGATCATATTGGTCATTGGCAGAGGCATACGAGGTTCCATGGGCTTGTAGGCCGCGCTGTACAAAGCTCCCGGAGCCTCCTGAAGTGCCACTTGTTTAAACAGGTCGCGAAGGTGTAAGAAGAGCGGGAGTTGGCGCGCCGCCGCCCCCGCATGCGCCGCCGCAAGAGAAACGCCCAGTAACGCGTTGCCACCCAATTTTGACTTTTGTGGCGACGGGTC
>JANNPR010000531.1:0-1641 GCA_031400345.1 Planctomycetota bacterium
CGTTTGGGGCATCGACCCTGCGGATATCGACGACGAATTACTCCGCCATCCGCGATTTGTGCATATTCGCAAACGAGCAGCCGATTTACAGCGCCGTGAATTCTCGAGTTTCAAATGGTTATTCGCCGATTTGAATGTCGCACCGCAATTTACGTTGGACGCAGTCGAGGGAATCGTGACGCACCGATCGGTACAAGTGCGTGGCATGCTATTGACACTCAAATTCTCTAATTGGGACCTGGCCGAACAAATTCCGGCATATATCGATCGCATCCGGTCCTGGGGCTACGAGTACGTCCGAGTCCGCCAACTCGCCTTCAATAGACAAGAGATCTGCGTGGCAGTGATGAAGTCACGATCCATGCGGCGCATCGGTGCCGAGCGGAGCAAAAAAAAACGCAAGTCAGAGGTCCGGCCGCAATCGAACAAGCTTGAGGCTTGAGCCTGTTTGGGGCATTTGCATTTTTGGTCATTTGAATCTGTTTCGAAAACTACCAATAGGACAGACTTCTGGTCCGTGATCTGACGGACCACAGATCCCTTCTACCGAGAGATTCTGATTTTGGATTACTACCAGTGAATTTTGAGAGCAAAGAGGACTTCCAATGAATAACGAAATCAACCGGCGGACTTTTCTTTCCGTGGTCAGTAGTACAACTGCCGTTGCGGTTCTTGTTCCGACCGTGCAACCATTGGCGGCTGACAATTCGCAGTATCCGCGTTTAAAGAAGGCCGTCAAATTCGGCATGATTCGCACGGGTAATAACGTGAAAGAGAAATTCGAACTGATAAAATCGCTCGGCTTTGAAGGGGTCGAGGTGAACAGCCCCGACAAGCTCGATCGAGATGAAGCTTTAGCCGCTCGCGACTCGGTTGGCATCGATATTCATGGTGTCATTGATTCGGTTCATTGGCAGATTCGATTGTCGGATCCCGAACCGGACGTGCGGGCTCAGGGACTCGCGGCTTTGGAAACCGCGCTGCGAGACGCCAAATTTTTTGGTGCCTCGACCGTCCTACTAGTCCCCGGCAAAGTATCAGATCCCGAAAAGGAGAATTTTGACCAAGTCTGGGAACGATCTCAGACGGAAGTGCGCAAGGCGTTACCACTCGCCAAAGAATTGGGGGTCAAAATCGCAATCGAAGTTGTATGGAACGATTTTATCACCAAGCCAGAACAACTGGTTCAATACGTTGACGAGTTTAAGAGCCCGTTCGTCGGCGCCTATTTCGACTGCAGCAATATGTTGAAGTACGGTGTGCCAGCTGCGGATTGGATTCGTGCTCTCGGCTCGAGGATGCTCAAATTCGACTTCAAAGGTTACAGCCATAAGGACAAATGGGTATCCATTGGCGACGGGGATGAGAACTGGCCCGAAATACTCAAGGCGCTGGCGGAAATTAAATACGACGGCTGGGCGACGTCTGAGGTCTCCGGCGGAGGCGAAAAAGAGCTGCGTGATATCGCCGAGCGCATGAACCGGGTGCTCGGATTAAAGGCCTAAGGTTATAAGGAGTCAGTTGTCACTGGTCATTTGTCATTGGTCATTTGTCACTGGTCATTTGTCATTTGTCACTGTTCATTTTTCATTTTTCATTTGTTGCTCGACCAATCAGGAAAGTCCCGGGTCTGAACCATCT
>JANNPR010000544.1:0-1492 GCA_031400345.1 Planctomycetota bacterium
GCAGTCGGTTCCCAGTTACTTTCTAGCTGCGGTTGGGATGGCGATTCCAGGTCCGCTAGTGGGCAGTCTCTTAATATATTTTGTCAGCCAGTCGAACTGGTCCATATTAAATGAAATGTACCATCGTTCGTTTGTTGCTCCTTGCCTAGCATTGATGGTGAAGAGCTTGTCGCTGCCCATAATCCTGCTGCTTCACACATTCCGAGATATCCCAGAGGATCAAGTTGACTTGGCTAGGATTGACGGTGCCAGTAGTTTCGTGCTGTGGTACCGAATTGTGGCGCCGCAGCGTTGGACCGCCATCGCAGTCGCTTGGTGGATCGCCGCAGTTTTGGCCGCCGGCGACATCGCAACGTCCGTGCTGGTAATGCCACCAGGCACCAACACCGTCGCGCTGCGAGTCTTCGGACTACTGCATAGCGGTGTAACTGACAAAGTCGCTGCCTTGTGCCTCATCGTACTTGCCGGCTGTGCCTTGACAAGTCTGGTGATTATTGCCGTTCAGGCAAAGAGGAAGCAGTAGTAGGCACACACCCTGTGCCGTGACGGCACACCGAGTGTGCCAACTACAACGCCGTTTCCCAAATCGTTTGATTGGCTGGATCGCGGATGACTCGGCGATAAAGCGTGTCCCGTTCCACGGGTTCGCGACCTGCCTCGGTAATTAAACGCTGGATTTCGCTAACGGAAAGCATCTCCGGTGTGGTGGCTCCCGCGTCGTGATAAATCAGTTCATGCCGAACGGTGCCGTCAAGGTCGTCGGCTCCGTACGCCAAGGCAGCTTGGGCAGTGCCCAGTCCCAGCATGATCCAATAGGCTTTGATGTGCGGGATGTTATCCAACATCAATCGGCTAACGGCCATAGTTCGCAAATCGGCGGCTGCCGACGGTTTCTTGATGTGAGCAAGCCCCGTATTGTCGGGGTGGAATGCTAAAGGAATGAATGTTTGAAATCCGCGGGTCTCGTCCTGTAGTTCGCGTAGCCGGATCAGATGGTCCACGCGGTGGAAAGCATTCTCGATATGCCCATACAGCATCGTGCAATTTGTCTGGATCCCCATTTGATGGGCTGTGCGATGTACCTCCACCCACTTGCCTGCATCGGCTTTGTGTTCACAGATTTGGGATCGTACTTCCGGATGAAAAATCTCCGCACCGCCACCTGGCATACTGCCTAAGCCCGCCTCGCGCAGATCATTCAATATTTCGCCAATGCTCTTTCCGGTGAGAAACTCGAACCAGTTTATTTCGACGGCCGTCCAGGCCTTGAGATGCAACCGCGGGTACGCCTGGTGCAGGATACGGAGCAAATTCACGTACCAAGCGTAATCCCTCTGGTGGTGCAGGCCACCCACGATATGCATTTCGGTGCAGCCGTTATCGAGTGCCTCTTGGCCTCTTACCAAGATTTGTTCATCGCTCATGACGTATCCTCTCGGATCGCGAAGATCCGAACGGAATGCACAGAATGTGCAACGATATACGCAGACGT
>JANNPR010000552.1:0-1327 GCA_031400345.1 Planctomycetota bacterium
GGCCCTCAAAGGCTCCCCACGAGCCATCGGCTTTCTGCCTGGCAACCAAGTGCTCCACAGCCTTTTTGAGAATCTCCTGTGACGCCGGATCGGGTTCCCGTCCACCTTCGCGAAAGGCAAGCGTGGTAAATACAGCCATCAGCGAGTAGGCATTGCCGGCTCGCTCCGGCTCATCTGGTTTTGGTACGATTCCGGCCCGATTGTCAGCCGCCAGCAGATGTTCGATGGCCTCTTGATAGCCCTTCTCATCGATCGCCAGGCCCCGCGCACGGGCATCGCGCTGCACCCAGACCATAAACGGCAAATGATGGCAGGAGGCACATTTGCGATCGTGCAGCCAAGTCAGCGACTTTCCCTCCACGTACGCCAGTCCTTTGCGTACGGCCTCCACTGGGTCGGCCGGCGTGCTCTGCGCAACTGTGACTTGCGTCGACGTGACCGAGACCAGAATGCATAAAACGACTGAATTGATCGGCGGGCACATGCAGTGTTTCATACGTTGGATTTCTGATCGGTGGCAATGCGACAATTTCGACGTGTTGAGACAACAATTACAAGTGAGAAGGTGACCACAATGATCGTCTGGCTCGCCTCGTATCCACGTTCCGGCAACACATTCCTTCGTTTGGTCCTGCACAGGCTGTTCGGTGTCCCGACGTACTCAGTTTACGAGGACGACGACCCTGTCGCACAACGTGTAGGCCCGGAACTTGTCGGATATCGTCATGAGTTGGCTGGGCGGAGATGGAACGAACATCGCTTTACTCAGGTATGAGGACCTTATCGTCGACCCGCGCGGTAGTGTCGAACGCATCGTATCGTCTTTCCTGCCCGAACTTGTACCAATTGCAAATGCGTTGATTCCGTCGTTCCCGGACCTTCACAGAATCGATCCGTCATTCTTTCGACATGGAGCGGTCGGGAGTCACCAAACCGAGCTTTCCTCTGAGTTGGAAGAGTTGTTTCTGGCCCAACCCGAGAACGCCACCGCCATGCAACACTTGGGTGATTGTGCCACTCATACTGCTTGATCTTGCTCAAGTCGGTCGATCAGACCGACGCAGGCTTGCGGTGGATCGTTGGATGTATTGTTGGCGAGCAACTTCCGTGATCGGTAGCCGATCATGCCCCCAGCTGCGGCGGCGTAATTCAACGCCCCGCCGGTATCCGCAAGTCCTGGGCTATCGCACGATGGGGGGAGCACACAGGGGAAGATGGTCCGTCGGTTCGAGTTCCGGTGGAAGCCTCGCCGAATGGCCTAATTTCGCGGGTTGAATTTAAGATTGCACAGTGCGACGGCGCAGAAGTTGCTACCTACGGAACTTTG
>JANNPR010000569.1:0-2420 GCA_031400345.1 Planctomycetota bacterium
CGGCCGTCGCGCCAGATGAACAGCAGGACCTTCGGTCCTTCGATTTCCTCGCTCAGCTTCACGGCTTCGTCCGCGTTGGTCACCGGTTTGCGATTCAGCTCGAGCACGATGTCGCCTTCCCGCAGTCCCTGCTTGGCGGCGGGGCTGTCCGGATCGATTTCGGTGACGACGCCGCCGGAGTTGACTTGAATTCCACATGATGGCTAATTCGGCGGCAAGCCAGTGCTGGAACGGGTCGAACAATATAGCTGCTCTGCGGAGGTTAGCAGTTGTCGGAAAAAAAGTTCGAATGATTTAGTCCTACGTTGTTCAGCACTGGCTTGCCACCGAAATAATCTTTGCTGAACATCATAGCCAACTCCGGCGGCTGCCAGTGGCACAATCGCGGCCATTTTGCGAAATATTGGATCGGAGTGCAGGCAAATCATTCGCTTATCTGGAAGTGCGGCAAACAGATTTATTCTTGCTATCCTTACCGACGAGGTTTGCTAGTGTACACGCCTGCGGGTGTGGCGAGGCGGATTGGTTCGATCTTAACCCGCTCCGCTGCTTCCCAGATAGCACGAGGGGACGGTGCTAGGGGGGCCTTAGGTTCGATCATTAAGGTCCGTTTTTTGTAATCCACGGAAACTCGTCCCACGCCCGGCACCTTCGATAGTTCTTTGATCGCCGGCACGGATTCCTTGGCACAGCACATCAGCTTTACCGACAACACCACCGCGTATTGCGGCTGCGATTCCTCTGCCGAAACGGGCGACGCTGGTGCACAGATTAAGGAAAACACTCCGGCACACAACACGAGACCGAATTTAGAACTAGTCATAACTTAGAACTCCTTTATCGATATTGACAGAAACACCATCCCACGACACCGAACTAACGACTCTCCAAGCTGCCGGATAAGAGCAGCCCTTCAATCTCGGCCTCTGCACCGCGAAGCGCTCTGAGCGATTCGAGGTAGTTGAGGTTGGTCTGGGAATACGTCCGTTGCGCCAAGAGTAAATTCACAAATCCAGTCTCTCCGCCCTGATACAATTGCCGGGTGAGATCGAGTGATTCCTGCGCGGCTGGGAGAATTTTGGTTCGGTACCTCGCGACCTGATGGAAGGCGTTAGCGTAACGCTCGTAAACCGGTGTGAGCCGGTCTTGAAGGGCCAGCTCGAGTTGGTCTAACGCTCGCTCAGCGGCTGCAACTTGGCCTTGCGCCTGAATAATTCCACCTTGATTTCGGTTCCACAAGGGCAACGGAACGCCAACGCTAATGCCGCCGTCCGAACGCCCGCCGATCCCGTTGTCGCGCCAATTCACTAATCCCAGTACGGTGACATTGGGGGTCTGTTCGACGACCGCTCGCTGCACCGCCCAACGCGCGCGTTCGACATTTGCCACTGCGGCGGCGATCTCTGGGCTGTTCGTCAGCACGAGCTGAAGACTACCGTCCCACGTGTACTCGCCGTGTGGGTGTTCCAAATCCCCGTCGAGATCCTGGATGGGAAGACTGGGATTACCGACTACCGCGGATAGCCTTTGCCAGGCTGCCGCCCTGCGGTGACGGGCGTTACGAGCGATGATTTCCGCATTTTCGGTTTCCAATTCGGCCTGGAGGACGTCGACCCGGCCAACTTCCTTACCTTTCAACAGACCCTCAGCAACGTTCAGCGCTCGGCGCGCAACTTGGAGCAGTTCCGTGGTCAGACTGTCTTGCCGCTGAGCGATTAGCACCTCGTAGTAGGCCACGCGGACGTCGGTCAGCACACGCTGTTGTTGCGCAGAGAGCTCTTGCTCTGCCCGAACCCACTCTTGGGCGGCGACTTGTCGATTTAACTTCAGCTTGCCGCCACGCACGATTTCCTGACTGACAAATACTCCGTCCTGTTCGGCCAGGCCGCGGCTGCCGATTTGCTGCCCTTCATAGCCGGCCGAAGGATTGGGGGGTAATCCGACCTGTATATAGTTTCCACGGGCTGCATCCAACAAGGCACTAGTTCGCGCAATCGATGGATTACCCGCGAGCGCCATCGTTTCCAGGTCAGCGAGAGTAAGGCCCTGAACAACCACCGGTGAAGTAGCTGGGGGACTGAGGGGCAATGCTTCCGGTGAAGATTGCGGTACTGGTTCGGCGAATTGTACGGGCTGGACCTGCTGCCAATTTGGGATCTCAGACGCTGGGGGAAGTTGCCGTCTCGGCGCCGAAATACGCGATTCGTTTGTCGGCATGCGTTGCGGCAGCCGCTTGCTCGGCAAGTGCTTTGTTTGCTGAGCCATCGTTATGGCAGGCACCAGCAGCACGTATGCCATTATGGTGAATAGTTTTCTTTCCATATGAGCCTCCTTGCTCAACTACTGACGGCCAACCCGCGTTGTACCAACCCGCGTTGTAGTAGGCACACTCCGTGTGCCGTAACGGCACACGGAGTGTG
>JANNPR010000596.1:0-5315 GCA_031400345.1 Planctomycetota bacterium
CGTTAGCTCTGCCATTTCCGAGCGATCCTCGTTACCAACGCAGCCCACACGACAGTCCCACTGAAGTAACGTTGCGCCGCGATAGGCAAATGTCGTTTCGAGGATTTCAAGTTCCGTCGAATAAGACTGGAATGGTACACACGGAGCAGATGTTGGATTTAGGCGGATCCATTCGGCTTATGGGGGGGGACTCCGCAGGCTGGGAAATACGAAATGAAACCTTTTTGGCGACTAAAGACACCTCCGTCATTCGGAAAACGGTTGACAATCGCCTGGAAATTGCTTGGATTGGCGACGTGGCTCCAAAATCGTCGCGGCTTTTGGATTTCGCCGCCGCAACTTCGGAGCGTGCCGTCGCCTGGAACGACTCCCAGGTCATGTCGAGCTATAACTTGGAGGCCAAGCGACTCTTCGACCAGTTCGATACGAACAGAGATAATAAACTTGTGCTCACCGAGTTAGCGGCCCATGACATCGATGTCGAAGCGTTCCGCAGATTCGATACGAATAGTGACCGCGATTGGAACATCGAGGAGATGCAGATATTTACGAGAAGGTCACACACGGGCACGCTTAATCTAGGACAATTGGCGGACTTGGCAACGCAACGACTGCAGCTACAACCAGGCGATGTCCGGCTTGTTGGGTGGACGGAGCAAGTCCTGCCAGGTGTTGTGATCCGTCCCTCGGCATCACAGAGTTTGCGGCGGACTCTGGTGTTGGTACATCTCGCGCGAGGGCGGTGGCCGCAGCCAGCGCCCGACGTAAACTGTTTCCAAGATGTGTTTGTGGAGAAGAGTGAAACTGAGACGGAACCTGGGGAGCCTTCGAAAACGAATTGACATACTCCAGTGTGACCCTTTGGGCTCCCGCGGTAACGCACGACTTGGCAATGGCAACTGACGGTCAACCATGATTGAATTGATGGATTTTGGTAAAGACTACGGCGACTTTCGTGCAGTCGAACGTTTGAATTTAAAAATCGGCGCTGGCGAACTTTTCGGTTTCATCGGACCCAACGGAGCCGGGAAAAGCACGACCATTCGCTTCTTAGCGACGCTATTGAAGGCCACTCGCGGTGAGGCGATGGTGAATGGCTTTAGTGTTTCAAGGGACCCCATGGGAGTTCGCCGTAGCGTCGGGTACATGCCCGATAACTTTGGCGTTTACGATGGCATGAAGGTCTGGGAGTTTTTGGATTTCTTTGCGGTGGCCTATCAAATCGGACGCACCAAGCGCAAGCAAATCATTGGGGACGTTCTCGAACTGCTGGACCTGACTCATAAACGGGACGACTTCGTGAACGGCCTGTCTCGTGGGATGAAGCAACGCTTGTGCTTGGCCAAGACCCTGGTACACGACCCGCCCGTGCTAATCCTGGATGAACCTACCAGCGGACTTGACCCGCGAGCTCGTATCGAAGTCAAGGCACTGCTCAAAGAGCTCCGCCGAATGGGCAAGACGATTCTCATCTCCAGCCACATTCTGGCCGAGCTCGCCGACTGTTGCACGTCGATTGGAATAATCGAACGAGGCCAACTGCTGATGCATGGCTCAATTCAGGAAGTCTACCGAAAGATTAGCGGCAACCGAATGGTCGAAGTACGGTTCTTAGCCAACATGGATGTCGGATTGTCTATCCTGCGAAGCTCACCGTACTTGCGAGGAATACAGGTGGACGACCATAGTGCCACGGTTGAGCTCGAAACTGACGATCAAGGCGTCTCGGATCTGCTGCGGGAATTGATCCAGCAAGGAGTTAATGTCCGCAGCTACGCTGAAAAGGACCCGACACTCGAAGATGTATTTATGATGGTGACTAAAGGATTGGTCACCTGATTATCCGGAAGCTACCGATCAATTACGATCGGATCCCGTCCCTCTATCCCATCCCTCCCTGTACGTGAAGCGAACAGTCACCCGAAGTAATCGTCCGCGGTTTTTAGCCATTCCCGCGATGACAACTTGATCGAAGTCCCATCTGCATATACCAAGAACACCAGTGAACGACGAGTCGCAACTGATCGATGAGGCGCTGCGAGGTAACTCGGCAGCGTTTGGTGAGTTGGTCCAGCTGTACCAGAACCGGCTCTACAATGCTATTACGCATATCGTCGGCGACCGTGCCGCTGCGGAAGACGTCGTGCAAGACGCATTTATCCAGGCATACGTCAAGCTCAGCACGTTTCAGGGCAACAGTGCGTTTTATACCTGGCTGTATCGAATTGCTGTGAATTTGGCCATTAGCTGGCGTCGCCGCCAGCGTGGCGCGACGTCAGTTGATCGCCAACGCGAAGAAGCTGGCGACGAACCTACGGATCCGGGCGACCAACCAGACCAACCCGTTCTCCGAGCGGAACAGGCGGTTCAGGTCCAAGCCGCTTTAGCACTGCTTACCGACGAGCATCGCGCCATTCTTGTGCTGCGCGAAGTTGACAACATGAGTTACGATGAGATTGCCGAAATTCTAGACGTTCAGGTCGGGACCGTACGCAGCCGATTGCACCGAGCCCGACTGCAACTGCGGGATCGGCTGCTCGAACAGGACGCAGGCTTTGCAGGCCGACCCTGTTCACCCGAATAAGTCACTGGTCAAGGGACAAGGGTCACTGGTCACTGGGAAGTACAAGCAACAAAGTCCGGGAACTCGCTGGGGTTCTTACAAATGACCAATGACCAATGACCAATGACCAATGACCAATGACAAGTGACAAATGACCAATGACCAATGACAAGGGACCAACAACTTACTTTGCCGCCTGGCTCCAAGCACTCCAGAACACGCGCACCAAGCTTGCGCATGCAAACATCCAAATGCCTCCGATGACCGCTGCGGCGCCGACGCCAAAACAGAGATTGATCATAGTCATTTCCGACCCATACCAGCTCCGGAAACACACGCCCCCAAGACAGCCGCCACCTGCGATGCCTAGCGCTGTCACAACGGCAATTGGCCAACCCAGCGGGTAGTGTTCGCGCAACTGGGTCGCGGGAGCAAAATGTTCGGTGCCAAGTTGCGAGTCGACAGGCTTAAGTTCCGCGGGTCTCGACTCTAACGGTCGATTACCTTCCGTTCGTAGCTTTGTGCCGATAGCGTTGCCGGCGACGTGTGCCAGAATGGTCAGCCCTATAAATGCGATACCGATGGCAGAGTGGGCCCCCAGCCCCGCTACTAATGCGAACAAAAATGCACATCCCGTAACAAACAACATCAAGCTTGATAGTCGAAAGCGAGGTGGTAACGTTTGTCGAGATTCTAGGTTTGTTGCCATAGAAGAAGGTGCAGTAAGAATAGTCCTTCGGGGCACAAGTGAATTTGGCGTTGCGGTGGGTCTTTCGCGAGCCGGGCTAATGGACCCTGGAGGCGTCTACATTCTACATCCCGATGAACACGTTTGGAGTCCGTCTATCCTTTGACCGCGCCGGACTGACCTCTGACCTCTGACCTCTGGCAGCGTCTTGCGGGGTTTGGGGACACTGCTAGAATCAGCTCAGCGCCGTTTGCCCAATTTGTCCGCAAGGTATTCGCCTTATGAGCACCGATGCATTGGAGTTTAGCTCCATCCCGGCGACCTGGACGCGTCGTCATTTGCTCGATTTGGAAAGCCTGACTGCTGAAGAAATCAATTGTATTTTGGATACGGCGTTTCAGCTTAAGGATGCAACACACGGGTGCGCTCGCAAGTTGTCGATATTGCAGGGCCGGACATTTTGCAATTTGTTCTTCGAGAATTCCACTCGTACTCGCACGAGTTTTTCCTTAGCCGCACGCCGTCTTGGTGCGGATACGATCGAGTTCACGGCTTCAGCGAGCAGCCTGTCGAAAGGCGAAACCTATATCGACACGGCGAAGAATATCGAGGCCATGAATGTGGACGGGGTCATCGTTCGGCATATCACCCCTGGGACCGCCCATTTGTTGTCGAAGAACCTGGCATGTACGGTCATCAATGCCGGCGACGGCGCGCATGAGCATCCCACTCAAGGTCTGTTGGATATCATGACCATCCGCGAACATCGGGACCAGATTGCCGGTCTGACGGTCGCGTTGGTCGGGGACATCGCACACAGCCGCACGGCGAGGTCCAACATTTGGGGATTGAAGAAATTGGGCGCGCATGTGATCGTTTGCGGCCCGTCTACGCTGGTTTCAAAGCGCTGGGAAGAATTTGGGATTGAAGTTGCCTACAGTTTGGACGAGATTTTGCCCCGCTGCGATGTTTTGAACTTGTTGCGCATCCAGTTCGAACGGCAGTACACTCGGCCCTTTCCCTCGGTCCGCGAATACGCCTTGTTGTACGCCATGAACCGTGAACGCCTGTCGCGAGCGAAGGGTGACATTCTGATCATGGCACCCGGTCCAATTAACCGCGGTGTCGAAATCACGCCCGACGTTGCGGATGGGCCTCATTCCGTGATTCTCGACCAAGTCAATAATGGACTTGCCGTACGGATGGCGGCATTGTGGCTGTTGTCCGGTGTGAATAGCTGATGGCCGATGTCGTGACGTTCGAATCGGTAGGCCTAGGTGGAAAACAGATAAGCGGTGATCACCTGTGACAAAGCGAATTCTGATTCGAAACGGTCGCGTGATTGATCCCAGTCAGCAACTCGATCGGATCACCAATCTGTTGCTCGAGGACGGTCGAATTAGGTGCTACGACGCGAATGGTAATGGCGATACTCGGATCGTTGAAGCGGCCGGGAAGATTGTCGCGCCGGGACTGATCGACCTCCACGCGGAATTACGTGAACCCGGTTGTGAAGAAGATGAAACGATTCAAACGGGTACCGCTGCCGCGTTAGCCGGTGGGTTTACAACTGTGGCATGCATTCCCAACACAGACCCACCCGTTGATACCCAGGCCAATGTCGAGTTCATTCGGCAAAAGGCAGGCAGAGCGGGAAATTGTCACGTAGTGGTTCTGGCGTGCGTCAGTAAGAATCGCGACGGTAAAGAACTAGCAGAAATCGGCACTCTGACGGAAGCAGGCGCCGTTGGTTTCACCGATGCGGAACGCCCGATTTACAATGCGGATTTATTACGCCGCGCTCTCGAATACTGTCTGATGTTCGATAAGCCAATTTTCAATCATCCGGAAGTATTGGAATTGACGCACGGCGGCATCATGCACGAGGGAACCACGTCCATGGTGCTCGGTTTGACAGGAATGCCGGCCGAGGCCGAGGACGTGATGGTCAGCCGCGATCTTAGGCTCGCAGAATCGACTGGGGGACGGCTGCATTTGATGAGTATTTCCACAGCTGGGAGCATCGAGCTGATTCGTCGTTCCAAAGCGCGAGGGGTACGGGTC
>JANNPR010000608.1:0-1609 GCA_031400345.1 Planctomycetota bacterium
TTGAAGCCTGAGTCGCGAGCGAAGGCATTACCGCGATTTCCTTCGCTCGCGCGTCAGGCTTCAATAATCCGGGCCAGGCAACGGTCGCACTTGGCTCAAGCAAGCTCCTGGAAAACTTGTAGACAGTCTAATGATGCAAACACCCCATATCCTAAACTTCCCGCATTGCCGGGTATCGCGCCGAAAATAAACTGTCTACTTTTGAAGAGCCGCTGACGCATTAGAGATGTTACCGACCGGAAGCGCTGGCGACAATTTGAAGAAACTCCGCCGGACTCACGATCCGGATGCCTTGATAGGTTTTCAGCGGCAAAAGATGCCGCTTGTCACCGCTCACGACGTGCGTGGCGTTTCCGATCACGGCACATTCGAGCACTTTGTCGTCGTCGGGATCGGCAACAATTTTCAAAGTGTGGCTGATCGTGACGAAGGCAGACAACTTCTCGATCTCATTGGCGGCCGCACGGGAGTGTTCCTGAGAGTATCCAAGCTTCACGAACAGTGTCTCGGCAAACTCGTCCAGGATCTCGCGGCACGTGACCGATCGAATGGCTCCCATCTTCGCGAGCGCCAGACATCGAAACGGCGACCCACGCGATGATAGGATCGCAGAGATCAACACATTGGTGTCAAACACTACGATTTCATGCATGGACGATCTTCATGCACGAGATCGTCCACGAACGCTTCCCGCTCCTCGTCTGACATTGTGTCCCAGTTCCGGCCTCGCTTTGAAGCCACAATTCGGATGTGCTCTTCGCCGAAACGTGTAAGCTCGTCCCACGCGGGCCACTGTTGAGCAAGCAGAGAGCGCACGAGAGCTGCCTGTCGATCTTGGGGCAATTGCTCCACAAGGTCCACGACCTGCTGATCGGTCAATTTAAGTGTTGGCATCCTGAAAACCTCCGCTTGCCATTCTAAAGCGCATCTCACATTAGTGCAGCGTCGAATCGTCAGGAATTCCCGAGTACCCGTGGGATAGACTTCATTCCAGAGTTGCTACTGAACAGCCACGCGTCAAGGGCTGGAGCGGGTTGCGCGTGCACGGTGCCAGGACGTTGATCGATGAACGTCTGCAAAGCTCGACACCCGAATCGGCTTCTAGCCTTTCTCTGCGGCCGCCCCGCCTATGTGGTGTTCAATATTCATGCTTTTACGCGTTTGTAACGCAGAGAAAAACAACTCAAAACTTTTTCCAACCGTTGTGGGGAATTCCTATTTTATTTTTCAGCCCGGAGGGCAACATGTAATAGCCAGGAGCGGAAGCTCCTGGTATGCGGCGGCGTAATGGTTTTAGCCCCGGACGGGGCGGCACACGGAGCAGTCACCAAACGGTGTTTCGCACATTGCACCGCTGCCGTTATGTCGCCCCTTCCGGGGCTGCGTACGAATATGGGACGACGCTTACCAGGGGTTGCCACCCTTGGCTATTACATGTCGCCCTCCGGGCTGAAAAAGACATAACCACGGCCACCGCCTTTCCACGCGAAGTTGCGCACAATCGAGCGCCGATTTTTGTCCCTACCGTGGCCGCCGGATTTCGACGACCATGTCGCGGCTTTTGGCCGCAACCGCAATTTACTTCACCGACGTGAGGTCGGCGGGGGGA
>JANNPR010000626.1:0-1604 GCA_031400345.1 Planctomycetota bacterium
TTTCTTCGTGCCCGTTAAGCGACAGTTTGCAAGGTCGCGATGCTGCGGCCGCATAACGAAGCTCGAGTTGATACAAACCGGCTTTCGGCAACTCCAAATCGTACTCGACGAAGTTTGGCGTCGAACCTTGATTCACCAAGACGCCAATCCCTTGCCCGTACGAGTCGAAGTCTTTCCGGACGTTGCCGCGCGTGAAGTCTTCAGCTTCGATCTGAATGGCGGCCGGATCAGGTGATTTTAATTGCTGGTCCCCGGTCGGCGCTGCGCGTTCGGCAAGGCCGGCTAGCAGCTTAGCTTCAGAAGCCGCAAGGAGATAATCGCCCACATGTCGCCGAGCTTCACGCATTCGTTCGTGCGAAGCCACCTCGATCAATCGATCGAGATCCCGCCGCGTGCGAGTGATGTTTTCCCGATGGTCTGCCAGCCGCTTCAATTGATCCGGTGTGCCCAACGGTTGTTCGCGCCAACGCGCGACGACAGTGTACGTGTCCATTGTCTTCGTGGCCTTGAATATCCCGGCCAAGGCGTAGTAGTCCTCAATTCGTATGGGATCGAATTTGTGGTCGTGGCAGCGAGCACAACCCAACGTCACGCCCAAAACCGCCTGTCCCAATGTATCGACTTGCTCGTCGATGATATCCATCTGCATCTTCACCGGATCGTCTTCTGCCAACATCTTGGCGCCGACACAGAGAAAACCGGTGGCCGTTTGGCACTCGTTCCAACCGTCTGGGTCGCCGGGCACTGCATGGAGACCACCCGACGTCGAATCACTGGCGGTCAGATCACTGGCGATCAGATCACCCGCGACCTGTTCCCGCAAGAATCGATCGTATGGTTTGTCCTTGTTGAAGGCAGCGATGACGTAATCGCGATACCGAAAGGCGGCGGCATAAGCCAAGTTTTCGTCGAGTCCGTTCGAGTCGGCATAGCGAGCCACATCTAGCCAGCGGCGCCCCCAACGCTCACCGTAGCGAGGGCTAGCCAACAGCCGATCTACCAGCCGTTCCACACTATCCGGCGAGGGACTTCCTTCGAAATCGTCGATTTCTTCCGCTGTTGGCAACATTCCAGTCATGTCCAACGTCAGACGACGAATCAGAGCTCGACGGGTCGCTGGAGAAGCTGGAGCCAGGTTACTCGCTTCGATCTTCGCGAGCACGAATTGGTCGATTGGAGTTTGACTCCAGGTCTGGTCTTTGGTGTGAGGCAGGGGCTGAGGTCGTGGATGTTTGAAGGCCCAAAAGTTCAATTCATCTTCGAGAAATGATTTGTTATTGGGAGCCTTCTTGGAGCGCGTAGGCGAGGCACCGTCATTTGGCCAAGGTGCGCCCATTCGCACCCACTCGGTCAAGTCGGCTATCTCTCTAGAAGGAATTTTCTGCTTAGGTGGCATGTGCAGCGTATCGGCATGATTCACGGCAACGATCAGAAGACTCTTGTGCGGATCGTGAGGCACAATCGATGGGCCACGCATTCCGCCGACCAACAGTTGCTCTCGAGTGTCGAGACTTAATTCACTTTCGGTGACATCGCCGCTGTGGCATTCATGGCAACGCTCGACCAAGATAGGCCGCACGCGTTTTTCGAAAAATTCATTACCT
>JANNPR010000661.1:0-4813 GCA_031400345.1 Planctomycetota bacterium
CGGTAATCGACATGGTGCGCGTCTACGAAGTCGTCAAGAACAGTCGATCGGTTCTCGTCGGCCCCAACTGTCCCGGGGTGATTACGCCGGGAGAATGCAAGATTGGCATCATGCCTGGTTACATTCACAAACCAGGCTGCATCGGCGTGATGAGCCGCAGCGGAACCTTGACCTACGAAGCCGTTTGGCAAACTACAAATTTAGGACTAGGTCAATCCACTTGTGTGGGCTTAGGAGGCGATCCCATCGTTGGAACGTCGTTTGTCGATTTGTTCGCACTATTCGAAAAAGATTCCCAGACTGAAGCCATTTTGATGATGGGCGAAATTGGCGGTACCGCTGAAGAAGAAGCTGCGGCATATGTTAAGGAACACGTCACGAAACCGGTCGCCGCATTTATCGCAGGTCGTACAGCCCCACCCGGAAAACGCATGGGTCACGCCGGCGCCATCATCTCTGGGGGAAAAGGTACAGCGGCAGAAAAAGTAGCCGCACTTCAAGCTGCCGGTATCGAAATTGCCGACAGCCCGGCGGATATGGGCGCCGCGGTTCAACGCGCCCTGGATAAAAAACGCCGGTAATGGTCGAACCCTGAGCGGCAGGTACGGTTCGCCCAAACTATGAACGTCAACATCGGATCAGAATGCCAACCTCCGTTAAGCCGTCGCCTGCGGCTCGGGGTTAAAGTTAAACGAATCGCTCTATCCGCGGAAAAATAGCAGCGTCGTGAACAGGAATAGCGGAATCAAAACTGCGCCGCTGTAAACCATATAGCCAAAGAAGCTCGGCATGGACACGCCGTTCTCTTCCGCGATGGCTTTGACCATGAAGTTCGGGCCGTTGCCGATATAGGTGTTCGCACCCATAAACACTGCGCCACAGGAGATAGCAATCAACAACCGCTCGGCACCTGCCCCGTGCTTCAATAGTTCGGCCAAATAACGACCATTGAGGGGAATCTGATTTAGGCCACAAGCGGTCGAGGCAATGGTTAAATAGGTCGGCGCGTTATCCAGCACGCTGGATAGAAGTCCTGTGGCCCAAAAAAAATGCCAAGGCTTGCTTAAACCTAGCGGCATTCCCAGCATGTCGCGCTGACCGTGTCCCCAAGCATTGAGGATCAATAACGCCGGTGCCATGGTCATGAAGATGCCCACAAATAGTACAGCCACTTCGATGATCGGATTAAACGAAAATCGGTTTTGCGTTCGATTTGTTGCTGGTGTCAGAAAGTACGCCACGAGAGTCAGCGTCAACATAATCCCTTCTTGTACTCCAAAGGGATACGGCTGACCGTTCAACCCGAGTCCTCGACCCGCAGCATAAATGGTTGCCACAACGCCGAGCAGAAAAACGAGATTCAACATGCCGTGAATACGCAAGGGTTGGTGTTTCAGTACTTCTTCCAGTTGTGAACCCGGCCGCTCTGCTTCCTCACTCGAAAACACAAACTGGTCCCAAATGTGGAAGATCACAATCAGCGCAAGATTTACGGTGAGCCACATCGGCCACAGCTGAAAGGTCCATTCAAAAGGAACTCCTTTCAGGTAGCCCAAGAATAAGGGTGGATCGCCCAGTGGTGTGAGTAGTCCACCGCAGTTGGCGACCACGAAGATAAAGAAAACGACAATGTGCGATTTACGCTGACGAGTCGTATTAGCTCTGAGGAGTGGCCGAATCAAAACAACCGATGCTCCAGTCGTCCCGATGAGGTTTGCCAGTACCGCACCGATGGCCAATATGCACGTGTTTGCTAACGGAGTTCCGCTGAGCGAACCCTGTACATAGATTCCTCCACTGATGATGAATAACGCGCCCAAGAGCACAATAAAGGAGATATACTCTTTCGTTTTTTCAATGAAGTCGTGTCGGCCGTCCATTCCACAAAATGCGACTAAGTAAATGACGACCGGCAGCGCCATCGTAAGAACGACAAGGCCTTTGTTGCGGTTGCTCTCCCACCATTTCGATGCAAATAGTGGCAAGAGGGCGATAGCCATCAGCAACGTGGCAAAAGGGAGTACCGTCACGATTGGGAGTTGACTTCCCAGCGGAGCCCCGTCGAGCACGGGACGTGGCAGGCTTACGAATAATCCTAAGAAGCCTATCACGACTAAGATCGCTATGGTGGTCACATACTTAGTCTGCACAAACGAACCTTTCAGGACCGATTGCCTGCTCGTTGGCCGATTGGAGGCTTTAGCGGCATCCAATCTTTACGTCTGAATGATTGAAACTTGAAGGGCAAACGAATGACAGTGCGCAACATGACACTAGCAATTCAGACGTCAATGCAAGCTGGTCTTGGGACGAACAGAAAACACGATCCCAAGTAACACTTTTATTCTGGAAGAGGACGGCCTCTAGTTTCTGGTGCAAACGGCAAAACGGCCAATCCCACAAGAAACACTGCGCACATCGTAACACCGGCATAACGCAGTGGCTCCGGCTGCTCGTGATACACCTTAGTCGTCAGCAAACCCAACACGTAGGGACCGCCTGCGGCAAGAAAGCGACCCACGTTGTAACAGAATGAAGTGCCCGTACTCCGCAATCGCGTGGGGAATAACTCGGGAAAATAAATCGCGTACCCGCCAAATAGCGACAGTTGGCAAAATCCCATGAATGGGATTAGCCAAAAAATATCGGATACTCCATCAAAGAACAGGAACACCAGAATAGTGCTGATCATGGCCATCAGGAATGCCAAGGCAAAGGTCCACTTCCGACCAATATAATGGCTGAGGATGCTGAAGCCGTAGATTCCGAATCCAGCTCCTATATTGAGCATGATCGAGGTCACAGATGCCCAGACATCGACGTAGAACGTCACGTCCTTGGGAGCCATACCTTGAGCTTCAAACTGGCTCCGAAAGACCGACCGCTGCAGGTCAATGCTGAAGAATCCAATACTCCACAAGCCGATCACGCCTGACGATGCCAGGATCAAGCCGATCACGGCGTTCTTCGCCCAGCGGCCACTGGCAAACAACTCGGTAAAATACGCACCGACGCGTATTTTGAAGCTGTCCGCTGTCGCCACCGCCTGCCAACGCTCTGGTTCTTTGAGCCGCCCGCGAATGAACACGGCTAAGAGGGCTGGCAAGGTGCCTACCACGAACATGTATCTCCAGGAACTGGTGCCGCTGATAATTTCTGCGCGACCCAAGAAAGCCATGGTTAAACCGATTAGCCCCGCCAAGATGTTTCCCACGGCCGAAAGTGCCTGAAGTAGCCCTAAAGCAAAGGGTCGCGCCTTTTCTGGCATGACTTCGGCCACCAGTGAGACTCCCACGGCGAATTCGCCCCCAACCCCCAATCCCGTCAAGAACCGATAGGCTGCAAAGTCCCAAAAACCCACCGAGAATGCGCTCAGACCGGTAAACAACGAATAGGCTAAGATCGTGAGCACCATCGTTTTGGCCCGCCCAATCAAATCGCCCAAAATCCCGAAACCGATTCCACCGGTCGCCCAGCCAATCAAGAAAATCGATGTGGCGTACGTTGAGTATTTAGTCACCAGCTCCTTCGCGGCGGGAACATTTGGATCCGTCTGCAAAAGCTCGCGCATCGCCGGCACGCGGGCAATATTGAAAAGTTGCTGATCCATGGTGTCGAACAACCAACCCAACGCGGCCACGACCAAGACATACCAGTGGTACCGACTTAATTCATGGAACCAGTAACGTCGTTTTTCGTTCATGGCGGGGTAGTTTCCGGTGATGGATGGGAAGCGAGAAGGTCCAAGTCTAATCACTCGAATCTTGCCGATGTAGTAGGCACACTGAGTGTACCGTAGGTGTTCTCGTATCACCGAACCCGTCTCGTTCCGAGCAGAGGACATCGCCGGCGACCCACGGGATGTCCGCTGGAGCAATCACGGCGTCTCACGTCCTATCACCACTGGCGAACCGATCCGGGAACTGTTCGGATAAGGCCCTGCGCGTCCTTGCAGAAGCAACGCGTTTTCGAGAGCAGATTCCCACCACTAGACATCACGAGGAAGTGTCATGGCGAAGCTAGATCCATCCCTGGCCGATACGGGTTCCACACCAGCGGTCGTCGATCGTAAAACGCTAATTTCGTTGCTCAATGAGGACTTATCGCGCGAGTATCAAGCAATCATTGCCTACGTCGCGTATTCCCAGATGATTAAGGGCGCGGCTTATATGGCTATCTCCAAAGAGCTGGAAGTCCACGCGACCGAGGAACTCCAACACGCCCTTACCATCGCCAAGCAAATCGACTATCTCGGCGGAACACCGACCGTCGTCGCCAAACCAGTCAAGCTCTCTGATAATCCTCAAGATTTGCTCCGTTTCGACTTGGAAAATGAGACGGACACGATCCGACAATATCGAACGCGGGTACAGCAATGCGAAGCTCTCGGCGAGTACGCGATGTCAGAGCACATCCGAGAAATTCTGAAGCAGGAGCAAGAACACCTGATTGATCTAGCCACCGCTCTCGGAGAGGATCCCCCAAACCTCAGTTAGGTTTCAGAGGTAGAGGTTTAGGGCCAGAGGTTCTCTTCGAAACTTAGACGACGCGGAATAAAACGAGTTTCCCACGGATCAGTTTAGTGTGGTGAAAGAGCGTATCCGTGCCGCTCACAGCGTAAGTCTTCGTCGAGGAGTGCCTCGTCATGTCAAACCGCAGTATGCTCGCATTACTGATATTAGGTTTACTTGGGTGTGGAGCCGATTTCGACGGCGACCAAGTGCCAAAGTTATCGGAAGACCAACCGCCGGCCTCAGCGGACAGGTGGACGGCGACGAATGAGGCAGACTCACGCTCGCAGCGCAAAATGATA
>JANNPR010000682.1:0-5331 GCA_031400345.1 Planctomycetota bacterium
CTCAAGGTGCGCTGTATGGAGCTTCCGATCGACTCGCGGCCTATCCCGCCCTGGATCCAGTTACACCGGAAGATATTGCGGCGACGATTTATCAACTCCTAGGTATCGACCCGGAGGCACGGGTCTATGATCCGCTCCGCCGCCCCCATTCCATTGCACTAGGCAGCCCCATCGCACCGCTGGTGGGGTAAGAAAAGTGACCGGCTGCCTTTCTCTTCACGGCTCTCATAGCGGCCTCATTTGCGGGCTGCGGACAGTCAAATGCGAATCCACAGCGATCGATGAGCGAGTCCGTATCGCTACCAGGGACTGCGATCGCACCGCCCCCATCATCGAATTCGACGCAGCGGAAAACCATGGTCATAAACCCGGCGCGCACGGTGGCATCATCGTGTCGCTGGGCCGTGACAGTTACCATGTTGAGGTGATCTTCGCAAACAATGGTGCGCTGAGGTTGTATACCCTCGGCAAAGACGAGAATCGCATTTTACTCGGGGCTGGTGAAAACCGGTTGTTGCCGCTCATGCTCGGCGGTACGAGCAACCTTAAGAATAAGACCTTGCTTGTGCTTTGGGTCTTGCACTGTGATCAGCAAAGATCCTTCCGGACCGACCGTAATGCCTTGTACGTACTTTAAACGCCCCGCAAATACGGCGAGGGTCCTGAGGCCGTCGCGCGGCGTATAACAATAGAGCTTGCCCGCTTCATCGTCCGTAATGTAAAGATTTCCGTCGTGGTAACATATCGATTCAGGCTGCGTTAGCCCGTCCCTAGCAGTGATTAGCGTCTGCAACTTGTGATCGCGATCGAGGCGATAGACAATGTTTTCCCGGTTGTCAGCGATGTAAAGGTTTTCGGCGCCATCAAACACCAAGCTTTCTGGTTTGCTGATTCCGGCTTCCGGGCCGAGGAACACTGAAACTTCGCCCTGCCTGGTCACTTCGAAAATCGCATGAGCCTCGCCATCACCAACAATCAAATTGCCATTGGGGGCAATCGCCAGCCCTTCGGTCGACATCAGCCCTTGGCTTTTGTCCGCCAATTGCGAAACGGCTCCCGCGGCATTAATTTGCCATAGGCCGCCAGCGTCATCGTCGGTGAAAAAGATGGTGCCGTCGGCATGGACCACCACATCCTCGGGCGACTGGATTTTTGCGTCCGCGTCGGCTAGACGATGGATCTCCTTGTTCATCGTGCGTAGGAGCACCGCATTTCCGCCCTCGTCGGCCAAATACAGTTGATTGTTGTGCCAAGCAATCCCATCCGGAGCGGTGAAGCCATCCGCGGAGATCGCCATAATTGCAGCCTCGCCGTTATCGTCCATAAACAGAGCAAGTCCACTTTGCCTCACCGGAAATGATAGCATTGCGAGCGTCGCTAATAGAGGAATTGCGAGGCAAAGTCGAAAGATCATGACGTTACTACTTTCAGCTCGATTGACTCGTTAGATATGCTTTCCCATTGCTGCGATCAATGCCTTCACATGGTCAAACGTACTCGCCGCTTCGAAGAGCGCAATAAACAATGCCGCTGCCGTTAGGGAAGTGTGCTGCGTAGTCCAAAGCGCGATCCGATCGCCGATGCCATCGAACCACGTACGGGCAAAATAATGGCAAGCGATTAACCACACCACCGCCACAAGGCAACTAACTGCAACTTCCAACGGCATATGCATGCCGGTGATCAATTTGCCGGAAAGGATCACGAACAATGTCCAAGCCAGGGCAACAACTCCGATCCGTCTCGATGCCAACCAGATACCAAGCGATAGGCACATGAAGAATCCGGCATGGTCGCTAGGGAAAGACCCCAAATCGTTAGGCGGAATGTTGCCGGCTTTGAAGGCTAGCTCGCGCTCCTGGGCTCGGTTGTCCAAGGGGCGTCGAAAGGTCAAACGCGGCATCTCTTCCAGCTGGTTACCTTTTAGCTGGTAAACCTTGTGAGCTTGGAGGTACGGGCGCGGTTGGAGCACCGCGTGCGAAATGACCGTCGTAGTAGCGAGTGTGAAAATCGCTGCAACCAACGCAATGAGCAAACTGCGTCGTGCGGTAAGCATGTCCACGGGAGCCGCCGCGGGGTACCACCCGGCGAAGAAACAGGCACCGATGGTCGCTGACTTAATCAGCTCATTAGCCATCGCCAACGCAACGACGCTATCCAGGTACCAAGAATGGCCCGCGACACCGTTAAAACTTCGAAATAACCACAGATTGATATCCGGCACGATCATTTCCTATCTGAACAGAGCAGCGCAGCTGGGCGCGCAACCTGGGTTCTGCAAACAGCGCGTAGGATGCCATCAAACCATAGCATGTGTCGCAATCTCGGACGACGTTTAGGATCGGCTTCGCACAAGGTTGCCAGGCGCGGTCAAGCGGCATTTAATGATTGCGGCGGAAATAACGAAGGCGCCAAGCGGCCCTCTTTGCCGGTTTAATGACGGAACCCCGCTAGCCACGTCTAACATCTGCCGGTCTTAGATGTCGTGTTCGCGCTCGAACAACCGCCTACTGTTTTTATTCTGCGCGTCATCAGTAAAAAGTATTGACTCCGTAGTATGGTACGGAGTGTAAAAGCGTTCTTTTGACTGTGCCCGTTCCGACGGCATCCTTTGCTGTTGTTCATCGCAACTCGAACCGGCAATAGAGCCTAGCTCATCTAATCTCGCGAGCCTTGCGTGTACGCAATCCCGTCGTACTTACAGACTTATGTTCTTTGGATAGGGCATGGGTTTCGGAGCGCGTAATGGATCGGCATGAAATGTGAATTGTTGCCGCCAAGGAAGGCGACTGTCATGGAAATCTGTCTTACGCGACGACTGACCATCATTGCCCTATTATGCTTGTCTCCAGAACTCGCCTTGCTAATGGCTCAGGAGACCCAGGGCCAGTCGCCGTCGTTTATAGTCCAATCGTATCGAAGTGGGCCTTCAGCGGAAGTCGTACTTCGGCAATGCCAACTGCTTCGAGAGGAACTCCAAACCAAGTGGCTTAGCAAGACGTCTTGCGCTCCATGGCAGCCATGCTGCGAAATCGTGTTGCATGGTGCACGGGCAAGCTATATTCACTCAGTCGGGCGTGGGGCAGCCCAAACCTTGGGCAGCACGTTAATCCGCACTGACGGACAAAAGATCATCAAGCGGCGGATCGATTTGCTTGTCAACCAGGATCGTGAGTTCCCTGCGCTATCACACGAGCTGGTGCACGTCATACTCGCCGACCGCTTCGGCGCCGACAAGACGCCCTTGTGGGCCGATGAGGGAATTGCGACCGTGATGGATTCCGCAGCCAAAAGATCGCTCCATCGTCAGGATTGTGTCGCAGCGCTACATTGCGGGACGGCGTTGCGAATAATTGACCTGTTGCAATTGGAGCAGTTTAAATCCCCTAACCAAGTCCCGGCCTTTTATGGTCAAAGCCTTTCACTGGTCAGTTTTCTCGTCGAACAAAGAGATCGGGCAACCTTTGTAGAATTTCTGGAGTTAGCCCAAAAGCGAGGTTACGATTACGCACTTCGCGAAACCTACGGCATAGACGGAGTTGCGCGTCTCGAAATGCGTTGGCGCGAATTCGCGGTTTCCGGATCGACGGCCGCAGATGCTTACCTGTGATGTTGGAAACCGCTATTCGTTTGGCTGCGAGTTGCCGCAAAGCATTTCATTCAAAAAAATCCCAGCGTTCCGGTAAGAAATCATTTGGCGACCGGAACGCTGGGACGATTAAAAATAAGGCGGTTCATTCCGCCTGGCCTCAATCACGACGTTAATAAATCAGTCGTAGCGACGTGGGTCTGTCTTCGGGAGCAAATACGTAGGCACTCTCGAGCGTGAGTAATTGCCGCGACTCATACTGGGCTGATATTGCGGTTCGTATGAGTAACGCCTCACGTCAGTTGATTGATCAACTCCGGCGTTCATTTGAGCAGTCCCGGTATTAGTTGGAGCCGCTCCGGTGTTGGAGGGTACAGAGCCGCATGCGTATGCCGGTGTGCAACAGCTAGAGCAACGGCGTCCGCGCGCGTCGGCCGTTCCAGTCAGACTTAGGACAGCACCTGAAACGAATAAGGTCGTCGCAAGAATCTTAAGAAACATGATCATTCTCCGAGATAATGGGTTATGACATTAGCAATTGATCGGATACGACAGGTAACCGACACGCAATTACTATTGTCCGAAAGAACATGGCAGCCAACAGAAACTAAACGGTCACGAATACAGTTAAATTCAACTCAGCCGAAAATAACTGGTCAGAGTGCCTTAACAGCACTGACAGAATAATGGACCAAATCAAATCACCAGACGTTGAAGCGCAATAATAACGTCCAAGGGTGGCGGTCCCATTTTTGCATTGTTAATTTGCAAACACCATAAATTCGCAAGAATTGTCGGTGCGACACATCTCGCCATGCTGTGCGGACGATTGATATTTGGCTCGGTTTCCGTGTCCAAGACCAACCGATCTTTGGCGATTTGAGTGCAACAGCAGTTCTTCGATACATGGTCGTTTACGTCGTGCGCGCTTCGGCATGGCGATTCGCAACCGCTGCGCAGCCCGTGTAGGCGACAACACGGCCCCTTTGAGCGGACTGCGGTCTGGCCACAGCAACAATTCCCGGTGCTGCAATCTCCCCCACAGACAAGTTTAAGCGTGCCATCGTTGCAGACGCATGGTTGCCCTGGGAAAGTACACAAAACGAACGCAAATAGCGTGGTTAAAACGTACGCAATTTTCCTTTTGCCCGCGTAGCCACGATTTAGGAAGGTAGGGAACATTTTCTGTAAGCCGGCAGATTCAACGAACAACATGCGAGTTTCACTGGTAATGCAACTTGCGTGCCTAATATCGTACCGGAGTCTCTTCACTGCCAGCGTATTTTGTGTTTTGAGCGTTGATGAGCAAGTACATCTCAGCCCAGTGTCGTGATAGTGTCTTAATTTGAATTCTTCTTATTACGCGGATCGTCGGCAGGATTTACGTACTGGATTGACCACGGCCCCATGCCGTGGAATTGGACCACGGTCTCGCCCTTGGTCCAGACAAAGTGTTTCATTCCTGATTCCCAATGGCCATAGGTTCCCGCTGGCATCGCCTTAGCCGCTTTTTCGTCAAGCTTGTCGCCCATGCCAATGTTGAACGTCCCGGAGATGACCGTTACGCGTTCCGTCTTGGGATGCGTATGCGGGGGGATTCGATATCCGTCAGGTACTTTGACCCGGAAAACGAATGGCCCTTCCTTGGCCGGGTCGCCTTCCAGGACGGCAATCTGCGCCCCCTTTGGCAGCGATTCTGGACCCGCTTTCCATTTAAGTTCAGTGGCGGGATAGATCTTAAA
>JANNPR010000706.1:0-7315 GCA_031400345.1 Planctomycetota bacterium
CGCGCGAAAGTGGTTACGAGGGCGTGTGCTCCGCTTACGGCGGATACAACTATCCCGGCGACGACGCATTCCACTTGCAACGCTGTGGGGTCGATGGTTCGAACATCCGCTTGCGGAACTGGGCCACCGTGGACCCAATCCGCAATCGACATATCCCACGTTTCACCGACGACGCTGCGATCCGTTCCTTATCGCATCGGCCCACTAGGGTCTTGGCATGAACGCTGTCGTCTCCACTGCCGAACGTCAACAGCATCGCTGGCTGCGTAGCGATACGTTGGCGGATAGCGTGACCATCATGTTCGCGCTGACGGCGGTGCAGCGACTTGTGGGCTTTGGCCGCAGCTTACTATTTTGTTTCTGGCTAGATCCCCAGGAGCTCGGGCAGTGGGATATTGCTTTCGGTTTCTTGATGTTGGCCGCCCCCATTGCGGTACTCAGCCTGCCGGGCACCTTTGGCCGTTATGTCGAGTACTACCGTCACCGGGGTCAACTTCGCACGTTCTTGGGCCGCATCACCGCGGCCTCGGTCGCCCTGGCTATCCTATCCGCCAGCGTCGTATGGCTGCGTGGCGATTGGTTTTCCGAGCTGATCTTCGGCAAACCCAACCGCACGGACTTGATCGGCATACTGGCGCTAACGTTGTTAGCTGTTATCGCTTTCAACTTTGTGGCCGAGTTGTTTACCGCCTTGCGGTTACAGCGCGTGGCATCGACCCTGGAATTCATGAACAGTGCGTTGTTCGCCATTTTCGGCGTGGGGCTGATTTGCTTCTGGCACCGCAGCGCAGCCAGCGTGGTGTTAGCGTACGGTGCCGCCTGCCTGGTATCGACGAGCATTGCGCTGGTGCATGTGTGGCGAAAATGGACAACCATTCCGATAACCGTGCAGCCGATTAAGTATGGCGAATTTTGGGGGAAGCTGATTCCCTTCATCGCGTCGGTGTGGATTATCAATTGGCTGGGCAATCTGTTCGGGATGGTGGATCGCTACATGATCTTGCACTACTCCGGGTTGTCGGCGACTGAGTCGATGAGTCTGATCGGACAATACCACACTTCACGCGTGATACCGCAACTGTTAATTGCAGTGGCGAGTTTGTTGGCGGGAATATTACTTCCCTACCTAAGCCACGAATGGGAGATGGGGAACCGCTCATCCGTCTCCGAACGGCTTAACTTGGTAATCAAACTATCCGGCGTATCGCTCTTCTCGGCGGCGGTGCTGATTCAGGCTCTCGCGCCGTGGCTTTATCAAGCAGCATTCGCTGACAAATTCGACGAAGGGCTGGCGGTAATACCTTGGATACTCTTGAGCTCCGTGTGGTTTGGCATGATCAGCATCGCGAAAGTATATCTTTGGTGCGACGAGAAGGTTCGCTTAGTCAGTCTCTCCTTCCTGCTGGGCCTGCTCGTGATGGTGTTGATGGATCTGCGGTTACTGCCCTCATTGGGCCTCTTCGGCGCGGTTCTCGGGACCTGTCTGGCGAACTTTGCTGCGCTGTCCGCCATCTATGGCTTTTCATGTTGGCGAGGAATGCGGCTGCATGTTGGCACATTACTAGTTACGTTCCTGCCGCTGTCGTTGACGCTTGGTACCGGGCTGACTGTAGCCGTTTTAAGCTCGGCCGCGATCCTAAGTGTCGTCAGTGAGTTGTTGTTCTCACAAAAGGAAAAGGCCCAAGTGATTTCGGTGCTTCGCCGGTACTACGAACTGTCCACGATGCGATTTAGCAAATCGAAAGTGCTGGCGATGGACATCGAAGGAGCACGCGCGCCATGACTCGAGAGTTTCCCATGCATGAATCACACTCGTATCGCCCCTTGCGAACCATGTTCGTCACCACTTGTATGACTGTTGGCGGCGAAGAAATCCTGTTGCTTGACCTGATTCGCCGGCTGGACCGCAGTCGTATCGCACCCGAGCTGTGCTGCCTCAAGTACCTGGGTGAGTTGGGAGAAATACTGGCGTGCGAGGTGCCAACCGTAACCGGTCTGCTGCGTCGAAAACTCGATCCAGGTGTCTTAGTGAGGTTGACGCGTCTATTGCGGTCGCGACAGATCGACGCGGTGGTGACGGTGGGCACTGGAGGCGACAAGATGTTTTGGGGCCGATTGGCCGCTTGGTTGGCAGGTGTCCCAGTAGTCGTCTCGGCCATCCACTCCACCGGCTGGCCAACTCATGTCGAATGGGTCAATCGACGCTTGGAGCCGATTACCGATGCTTTTATCGCACTAGCTCAGAGACATGCCAGGCACATCATTGAGAAGGACGGCTGTCCGGCGAACAAGGTGCGGATCATTCCCAATGGCGTCGATACGAATCGATTTAAGATGCGGCCCGCCTCGCACGCCCTTGCTCAAGAGTTGGGGCTTCCGTTCGGAGTTCCCGTGGCGGGATCGATAGCCGTGTTTCGTCCCGAAAAGAACCATGCCTTGTGGCTACGAATGGCCGCGGAGGTTCACCGGCAGCTACCTCATGCCCACTTCCTGATCGTCGGAGATGGTCCCGATCGCGCCAAGTTTGAATCGCTAGCGGCGGAGCTTGGACTGACCCATGTTGTTCACTTCTGCGGCGAGAGGCGGGATGTGCCCGAACTACTGGCGCTGATGGATGTGTTCGTGCTCTCATCCGATATGGAGGCCAGCCCGGTCTCGATTCTGGAAGCCATGGCCAGCGGCAAGCCAGTTGTTTCCACGCGAGTGGGATCCATCGCTGAGTCGGTCGACGATGGAGTTACCGGCTATCTGTGCCAACCGGGCGATGCCGTGGGCCTGGCCCAGCGCGTGGCGACCCTATTAGCGGATCCACCGCTGGCGCGGCAATTTGGCCTGCGAGGATGTCAGCGAGTTCAGAGCCATTTTTCTATCGAGCGTATGGTGGAAGCCTATCAAGACCTGTTGGCTGGAATTTACACCGCCAAGCGGTGCGGAGCACGAAAATGGCCGGTGCCAAATGCGTCTTCGTCATTCCATGGGCAGCCTGTGCTGACCGTCCCGGCGGACGTACTTCATTGAAAGTTCTTCAAATGCAATTTCAAGATACGCAGCCTGCCACCGTAGGCATCCTTTTTCCTGGCGAAATGGGAATTGCGGTCGCGAAGCTCTTAATGAATCGACAAATCCACGTCGTCACGACGCTGGAGGATCGCAGCGAGCGCACTGGGCAGTTTGCTGAGGCTGCGGGATTGCATATCGTAGACTCGCTCGCGGACGTGGCTGCAATATCCGACATCGTTATCTCGCTTGTATCTCCCGCCGCTGCACTCGAAGTAGCGACGAGGTATGCCCTGTGCAAAAGCCGATTGCCGACTTCGCCGCTATTTGTGGACGCCAATTCGATTTCTCCGCGGACGGCGCAACGCATCGGCAAGCGGATCCGCGCTGCCGGAGCCGATTTCGTCGATGCGGCAATACACGGCTTGGCTAGCCGCTTACGCGATCACGGTACGCTGTATCTTAGCGGATTTAGGTCCGAGCAAGTCGCCGCGTTGTTCGGTTCCTCCTTACAAAGTGTCAACTTAGGAGACGAAATAGGTACTGCCTCGATGCTCAAGATGCTCATGGGAGGATTCTCGAAGGGGCTCGTTTCCCTGTTCTTGGAAATGGCATTGGCAGCGCAGAAAGCGGGATTATTGTTCGAGTTTCTGGGAGGCTGTCAGCAATATTACCCCGGCGTAATGACCATTCTTGAACGGCTTCTGCCGACCTATCCGCGACATGCCCTGCGTCGCGCTGATGAAGTCGCCGAGTTGAAACGCACAATGCGCGGGTTAGATCTACGACCGGGCGTGATTCGCGAGACGGAACGGCTGCTGCGTTCACTCGGGGGTTCGAACCTGCAGAGAAGACACGAAGAGCGGCAGTCCACCAACGCGGCGGCACCAAGCATTGCCGAATTGATCGAAATCATATCGCAAGACAACCTGCTTCAACCTACCGACAAGTTTTGAGGTGGAATCCGCCAGGATTCGCCCGGCTCGAACAAAGATGCGATTGAACTCTGGCGAGTTCCGTCACGACTTCAAATTCAAGGAAACACAATAATGACCACCAAACCCCGCTCTGCGGAAATGCACGCTGGACCTGGCTTCCGGGTAGCGTTGGATTTTCCTCGGCTCGATCCGTTTCTGATGCGGCAATTTGGGTTCTTCGATACACCCGACATCTCAGACCTGCTCAATCGACTCTATTCCGTCGATTCGACCATTCATTGTTTGACGGGAAGCCATCACCGACTCTGCGGTCCGGTTTGCACCGTCAAAGTCTTTCCCGGCGATAACCTGATGGTGCACAAGTCGCTCGACGTGGCGCAGGCGGGAGATGTAATCATGGTGGACGCCCATGGATCCACCAATGCGGTGTTGGGAGATCTCGTCTGCGCAAAGGCAAAGCATCGTGGGATTGCCGGGTTTATTGTGGACGGGCTCATGCGAGACCTACCGGGCGTAGTGGAGTTGGATTTTCCAGTGTTTGCCCGTGGAACGACACCAATCGGGCCACTGCACCGCGGCCCGGGCGAAGTTAATTTTCCAATCGCCTGTGGCGGAACGGTCGTCCAGGCAGGGGACCTAGTGGTGGCCGATCAGGCCGGCATCGTGATCGTGCCCTTCGAGATTGCAGCCGAATTGCTCGAACGACTTACTCGCAACCAGGCAAGCAACGCCGCCTATTTAGCGGCGGTACAACGTGGCGATTTTTCAAATCAATGGGTCGATAAATTACTCGAGGCGGCCGATTGCCCGATTTATGCTACGAACGAGCCCCTACCGCAGACTGGATTGCCCGAGGTCCCCGCACTCTCCGAGTTCGAATATTCCCGCCGACCTCCAGTCACTCACCGTTGACCGACTCATGCTCGACCCGTTGCGATTTCCGAGAGTTCTCAAAATGTTCGCGGTTGCCGAGCGTGCGCGTGCTGCCTATCGGCGTCATGGCAGCGGTGCGCACCTTGCGGACCAGCGTCGCGATCAGTTCTATGAACAGTGCTGGCGTGATGCGGCGAGTGCAGTGGGTGGGGCTATGGAACCGTTGGGAGATGAGATCTACGAGATTGAGGTCGACGGACTTCGTACGCGGGTCTGTCGCAACTGCACACCGATCGATGATCCAGTGACCTTGGTACTAGCCGGTAATAAGCCAGCCACATACCGCCGCCTTTCCGCGATCGGTCTGCCTGTCACCGAACATGCGGAATTTACCCTACGCTCCGCGCTCAGCGCCGGAAAGTTTCTCGAAAGGACCAACGCACCTTGCGTGGTCAAGCCAGCGCGAGATACTGGCGCGGGTCACGGCGTGACCACGGGTATCACGCGACGCTTGCAACTCGCCAGGGCAATTGCGACGGCCTCGGCATGGGGACAGGACCTCCTCATCGAGAAGCAAGTCCCAGGAGATGTGTATCGTTTGCTCTACCTCGATGGCGTATTGCTTGATGCGGTGCTTCGTCGTCCTCCGGCCGTGATCGGCGACGGGCGTCTTACAATCCTTCAGCTGATGGAACATGCCAACGCAGCGCGTCTGCGGCAAGGGGCCGGCGCGGCTCAGGTCCTGATTGCTCGGGACCGGGACATGATCCACACCTTAGCTGCTCAGGGATGGCGCCTGACGTCGGTGTTGCCGCGAGGCGTCAAAGCACTGCTGAAAACTGCCATTAACGATAATGCCGCAATCGACAATGAGTCCGCGTCGGAGCGACTTTGCTCTGCGGTGATCGAGGCCGGGGCTGCGGCGGCAAATGCCGTAGGCGCCAATCTAGCCGGCGTCGATGTGATCACCGCGGATCCAACCCAGCCACTGGAAGTTACGGGTGGCGTCATTTTGGAAGTCAACACGACGCCAGGCTTTTATTATCATTACCATAAGAGCGGCAAATGTTGTCCGGTCGCATGGCACCTGTTAGAACGCTTTAGGGCTCGACATACTTCCTCTGAAACGATGGAAGCCTTGCACTGAAAACGGAAAATTGAAAACTGAGTAGTCGCATCGTGCACGGCAAATCGACGACCTGTAGAATCCTAGTGCCAGTCCGCAATTCATGCCGGAGTCGAAACCGTTGCGCCGTGATAAGAAGCTTCCCGCTGTCGTGATCCTGGGGGGCGGAACGAATGCGCTCTCGATTGCCCGAAGCCTTGGGCGGCGGGGCATCGATGTTCACTCGCTGAATGTACCCACGGCTCACGTACAGTATTCCCGCTATTGTCGTCCGATCCCCCTACCTGCCAGTTCTGATCCCGCGCATTGTTGGGCCGACTACTTATTAGGATCCGGCTCAGACAATCTGCACGGGGCCGTACTACTTGCAGCCAGTGATTTAGGCATCGAATTGATCGCCCTTCATCGCGACTCGTTGCAACAGAAGTTTTTGCTCGACGAGTCAAACCCGTCGGCCCAACTGTGCATGCTTAACAAGCTCTGCACTTATCGGGCAGCCGCTGCAGCGGGCGTGCCCACACCGAAGTTTTGGGTTGCAAATTCGCTAGAGCAGATCGAGCGGCTGCGCGACGAATTGATCTATCCGTTAATCGTCAAGCCGCAGCTTAGTCACCGTTTCGAAGATAAGTTCGGCGCCAAGTTTCTGGTGGCCATGAAGTTTGAAGAATTGCAAACCGCCATGCAGACTGTGCTAGAAGCAAAAGTTGACGTAATGCTGATGGAACAGATTCCAGGGCCAGATTCACGACTTTGCAGTTATTACACTTACCTGGGTGCCGAGGGACAGGCACTGTTCGATTTTACGAAACGTATCATTCGCCGCTACCCGAAGAACATGGGAGCGGCATGCTACCACATTACGGACTGGAATCCCCAGGTCAGAGATGTCTCGCTGCAACTCTTTCGTCACGTGGGCTTACGGGGACTGGCCAACGCCGAGTTTAAATCCGACCCGCGCGACGGTCAGCTAAAGCTAATTGAATGCAACGCCCGGTTTACTGCCGCCAATTGCCTCGTAGCACGAGCCGGCTTAGACCTTGCACGGTTTGTGTATCACCGCATTGTGGGCCTGGCTCCTGTCGAGTTGTCGAAATATCGCACAGGCGTGCGCCTTTGGTATCCGGTCGAAGATTGGCAAGCCTTTCGGCAATTGCACCGGCAGGGAGAGCTCACCTGGTGGCAATGGCTGGCTAGTCTTTCTCATTTTCAGATGATGCCCTGCTTCAGTTGGACCGACCCCGCACCCACGATTATCGGTGAATTCCAACGCGCCCGCCGTGCCGCCATGAAATTATTAGGGGGCGGAAAACCGTAGTTGGATCAATCCGATCGCAGTGGAAGCAATGGACGCGACGACGACCCAAAGCGTCACGGGGGAGGC
>JANNPR010000712.1:0-10249 GCA_031400345.1 Planctomycetota bacterium
AAAAAGAAGGCCAAACGCTAACACGGTTTTGAGAGGATGAATTGCGGAAGTGTGCCACTTCAGCGGCCGGAGCAGTAGTAGGCACACTCCGTGTGCCGTTACGGCACACGGAGTGTGCCTACTACGACGTTCGGCGGCAAGCCAGTGGTTGGGTCCGAGGGGATCGAATTGGGAGCTACACTTTTCGGGCGGCACACTGGCTCGCCGCTGAAAAAACGTGTACCCGTCGCCAAGCTAACTCCAGCGGCTGCCAGAAGTGGCACACTTCATCTCACAGGCCATCAACTACAGGAAGCTAAACAGTCATAACTTCTTCGCAACGTCGCCAATTCGAATTACACCCGGTCGCACAACCCTGGCATTGACGCCGCGCAAATGAAGCTGTTTCCCTGCGGCCGAATTGACAAATCTCGTGGCGTCTTTCCCGAAACGCGCCGAGAAATGTTTGCAGCCTGTATGGGGCTCGCTGGTAACTTCGATAACTGCCGAGCCAAGGGCCAGTTGAGTTCCCGGCGGCAAATTGGCATCGCTTAAATCGAGGTCAATAAACAGCTGGTCACCAGCCAGTTGCCATCGTTCTTTAACCTGCGCCAAAAGTGCGATGACTCGAGAATTCATAATGTTGAGTTGCATATCGGGATGGGCCGAACGGTCGACCGTTTGACGACTTCCACGAGTTTTCCAATTGTCGCCCACCAGGCCTTCCACGAGATCCAGAGTGGCTTCGCCTAAGACTTCGCGCTCGCCAACTTTTGGCCGTCGCACAATGAGCTTCAATTCGCCATGGTCTTTTGGAGAACGGCGGATCTCGTCCAATCCCGGTTCAAGCTCTGCGATTGTTAAAGGTTTGAGGGGATTCATTTTACTCGATTCCGCGTATCCATTTCTTCATCGGTATTACCAGAAGGAGCAAGACGGCGGCTGCCATCAAGATGAATTTCGCGATATCCAGGAACGCGTTCGACATCTGAGCAGGATCCTCTAATACTTCGCCGGCAACGAGGCCTGCAATCAAGTTTCCTAGGGACGTCGCGACGAACCAAAGTCCCATCATTTGCCCGACGTATCGCGCAGGCGCCAGCTTCGTCACGGCGCTGAGTCCGACTGGACTGAGGCAAAGCTCTGCCACAGTATGCAAAAAGTACGTAGTAATTAGCCATGTTGGCAAAACTTTGGAACCCGAAGCCACCAGCTTGGCGGCATATGCCATCACAAAAAAACTGAGTCCTAACACGACAAGCGCCCAAACGAATTTCATGGGGATGGAGGGATTTAGCCGGCGCCGGGCGAGGTGGATCCAAAATGCCGCGACAAACGGCGACAAAACGATGATGAAAATAGCATTGACCGACTGAAACCATCCGGCCGGAATTTCATAGTCGATAACAGGCAGTGTTAGTTGCGTGTAATCTTTGGCAAACACATTCAGGGAAGAGCCAGCTTGTTCAAAACCGGACCAAAAAACCGCGCAACCCAACATTAGCGCAATCAAAACCGCGATCCGCCTCCGCTCATCGCCGTTCAAACGGCCGAAGATAAATATCGAGATAAAATAAAGTACAGCCACTCCCACGATGACATACCCTGCATATTTAGCGAGAGGGATCGGGTGGAACGGAATCACTCCCAGCAATCCCAAACTAACGACGAGTGCAGCCAACGCCACGCCTAGCCCAACTGCTAGCCAAGCCTTGTCAAAGCCGGCGGAATCTGTAGGTCGCGAATAAGCCGGATGTAATCCTGCACCGCCTAGGTGGTGGGCAGTGAGCTTGAACTGAAGTAAGCCCAACAGCATTCCCACGCCGGCCGACGCGAACCCGTAATGCCAATCCCATTTTTCACCTAGCCAACTGCACACCAGTGGTCCCAGCGTCGCGCCGAGATTGATGCCCATATAGAAGATGGTAAAGCCTGCGTCTCGGCGGCCACCTCCCTCGGGATACAGCTGGCCAACAATCGCGCTGATATTGGGTTTCAGCAGTCCCGTGCCTGCCACAATTAACACTAGCCCGAAGAAGAAAGCATGCGTGTTCGGAACCGCCAAAGTGAAATGGCCTGCTGCGATGATGATGCCGCCGTACCAAATGCATCGCTGAGCTCCTAATAGTCGATCCGCTATCCAGCCACCTGGTAACGCAACCAAGTAAACGAACGCTGTATACAGCCCGTAAATGGCCGCGGCGGTTTTTTCGTCCAACCCCATGCCCCCACTTTCGATCGAACCCGCCAGAAACAATACCAGCAGCGCGCGCATGCCGTAGTAACTGAATCGCTCCCACATTTCCGTAAAGAACAAGGTGTAGAGACCCCGTGGATGCCCCGACATTGCGGAAGGCTCAGACGCTTTGATGGGACTGTCGTCGGCAACAGACATGATCGGTCCTCACAACGCCACTCGGTGGTTGGTTCTTCCAAGTTAAACGCTATTCCGAAACGCAAACGAGGAAAATATAGCAAGTTACCCTTGGCTTGCACGTCTGGAAATCGCGCATTCGATAAATTTTGCCGAGGAACGTCGACGGTCTCCTGATGATAAACGTTGCTGACACCCCTCCGGGGCCCCGGAGGGGTGCCAGCCTGTTGGCTCAAGGACGCTTATGTCGCTTGACACGGTTGGCCTCGCCAGTCGCTCCAGCACTGGCCTTCCGCCGAACGACGTTTTAAATTGGTTATCGACGCCAACTCCGGCGCCTGCCTGATGAAGTGGCACTCAAACGTAAATGGAGCGTGTTACCTGTATGTCAGACGGTCGTTTGCCGCCGAATCAGCAACTTGTCGCGTGCAACAAATGGCCCGTGGTCGGTGAAACGAAGCCGCGAGAGGACTCACAAAATTGGGCTCTGTCGATTACGGGGCTGATCGGTCGTGAGCGGACTTGGAGCGTGGAAGAGTTATTAGCGGCCGCGGACGTCAAGCAGGATGTGGATATTCACTGCGTCACCCGCTGGTCAAAGTTGAATGTCCGGTTTCGGGGGATTCCGTTGACCCGACTACTGGCGGAGTGCGAACCTGCTCCGTCAGCGAAATACATATCCTTTGTAGCTCGCAGCGATCGCCAACACAGCACATCGCTGCCGCTGGAGTCAGCCATCGCGCTGCAGACCTTAATTGCTTTTTTTGTTAACGATTGCCCAATTCCGATCGAGCATGGGGGACCCATTCGAGCAGTCGTACCGGGGCGATACTTTTACAAAAGCGTTAAATGGCTAGAGCGACTCGATTTATTGGGCGACGACCGCTTAGGTTTTTGGGAAGCCACCGCCGGATATCACAATCATGCCGATCCCTGGCGAGAACAACGATTTCTCGGCAGCACACTTACCAAGCAGGACGCCGCCAAGTTAGTTGCAACGCGTAATTTTTCTGGCCGCGACTTACGCGGAATTGACGCTTCCGGAATGGATCTTTCCGGCTTACAGGCTTGCGACGCGTTATTGCGCGACGCGAATCTGCGCAGAAGCAACTTGCAAGGCGCCGACTTGTCTCGGGCTAACTTGTCGGGAGCTCATTTGGCCGGCGCGGACTTGCGAGGCGCGACGATGCGGCATGCGGACCTAGAAGGCGTCGATTTTTCCGGTGCCGACTTGCGCGGGGTGGACTTTTCAGGAGCCTCGTTATTTGGAGCCACCGTAGTCAATGGAGATGCCACGTTTGCCGGCAGTGGTGCGATACTGGATGCGACTACGCAGCTCTCCTCCGAGCAAATAGAAATGTTGGTTCCGGCGCAAGCCGAATATATCCGACGAGTGACCAGTCACCAGCCACCAATGACCAACGCTTACATATCGATGCTTCGAACACTGTCACCGCCGGAGAGTTGAACTCCCGACAAGCAACGTTCGGCGGCCGCAATGAGCTCGTGGGCAGGGAAATTCTTTGGCGGCAAAGCTAATGTTGCTACGCCACCGCTTAATGAAAGCGGAACCCCGACGCGTTTGGCGATCGACTTCGACCAATCGCGTACATGGCTAACGCAGCTTCTGGCGAATTCAACACTATGGCTGCGATCGTGATTTTTCAGTAGGATTGCGAACCGAGCTTCGTTAATTCTTTGAACTGACGATACATCTTCTGCAATCGTAATTAGCTCTTGGTTTAGTTTCTCGACGATCTTTTCAGCGTCAATCGGCCCGTGGCTAGTCCACAACCGTTCAAAGCCGTCTAGTTCCACGACGAGTAGGCTAAGCGGGCAACGTTGAGTGCGACACTCTGCAACTGCTGCCTCCGTTCTCGCGATGAATCCGATATCGGGGGTGCTGTCTACCGAGGGTAGGTCGCGCACCGATTTCATAATTTCCGATTTGTTGGCTGCACTTGCCGGCGTGCCTCCGAGTCCCAACCAAGTCGCCATTAAACCTTTGCGAGGACTGACGCGCACTGCCGAGTTCCGATCGTTCAGTAAACTGTTGTCGTTTGCTGGCGGATCCTCGGTATTGGCCTTGGGGAGTGCGATCTGTAGAAATTCGACTGACGTTGATGTGGTGAGATCCGCCAATTGTTCATGTGCCTCGGCCAGCACGCGCACAAAGTTCGTCGATCCATGTAGCGGGACCGAAAGAATATCAGCCAATTGTTTGACTTTTTCTTCGAGGGTGACCACCAGCGTTTCGAGTTGTGTCGACGTCAGCCCACAGTACAGTTCGCCCAGTTCGAGTAACCCCGGATCGGACCCGACACGTTCCTGCCGCACTACGACCGTAAGGCGTTCCGCCAAGTGAAGAATCTTGGCCAGCGTCTGCGGTGGGTCAGGTAAGGCCAGGATGGATTCCACATCGGTCTCCGTTCCCACTGCGCGAACGATGTTGTCGGGGAGGGTCCAAGACTCGAGCAATCGAGCGCTGAGCACCCGGTGGTCAAATCCAAGCGTTTCCAATTCGAGTGACGTCAGGTCTCCTTTTCCGACAATGACCCGATCTAGAAATTGACAATAAGGACCGCCTAAACCCTGGACCAACACCAACAATCCTAGGTCCTGTAGCAGGCCCGCGATGAAGGCTTCATCACCCGATTGCAGAAATAACTGTTCCGAAATCTCTCGCGCTGCGACTGCTTTTACCAGGGTATGGCCCCAGTAGTAATTCAGGACGTCCGCCTCGACATTCATCAGCAACTCTTTGGGCAGGCTGAAGCCCAACACCAACAACTTGAGCGGCTTGGCACCGAGGATCGACAATGCCTCATTCAGGTCAGATACCTTGTGGGTGCGACCGAAAAGCGAGCTGCTCACTACCCGTAAAATCTTCGTCGTCAGGGCCGGATCGTTCTCGATGCAGTCCTTAAGAGATCGAATGTCCACGCGAGGAGACTTGGTAAGTTCTAGGACCTTCATGGCGACAGCAGGCAAGGTGTACAGCCGATGGGCTCGTTGTACCAGGTTTTCGAGTACCTTGGCCTGTGGGGTGATGGTGGGCATGTCGAACAGTTGCTCGATGGGGAAGTAAGGGGCAGTCGGCAGTAGTCAGTCGGCGGTCGGCGGTCGGCGGTCAGTCGGCAGTAGTCGGCAGTGAAGACGGAAGTCATCACGCGCTACTGTGCCACCCAATGGCTGCAATCTGTCACTTACATAATTTTCCCGCGTTTCACTACCGACTCCTGAGTAAAATCTACGTCATTAACTGGCGGACCTCGCGGCTTCGCGCTTGCTCATGGTTTCCGCTTGAATTACGCTCGTATTCCAGGCAATATTCGTACGATCGTTAGATGTGGACCATGCCCGGAAGCTTGAACGAGTGTGGCACGTCCCTGAGATGCGAGGTATGTGTGTCGAAGGGAGTATTAGTTTGCAAGGGAGGGGAATACCGCGATTTCCTTCGCTTGCGTTTCAGGCTTGATAATCCGGGCTATTCCGCTTCGGATTGACGGTTTTGTCGCGGGCCAGTCGATCTCAAGTTGTTCCATGGCCAATCATTTGCTGAGGCTCTATCGTGGACGTCATGATTCGGAAAATCGGAGAGCGTGACGGCAAGGAACGCTTCGAATTGGTAAACGTTCAAACGGGAGACGTCATCACTTCCAAAGACGCTTCCGAATCCAGCGTGCGCAGATACTTTAAGGGTAAAGGACTATCAAACAAATATCTCGACGAGTGTTTTCAAAAGGCGCGAGCCCGACTGCAGGAATCTCAAAATGGAGGTAGAGCGACCGATCCGCCAGGGTCAGATAAAAAGGCTGCAGCCAAGAAAGCGAAATCCAAGAAATCCGAGCCCGCCAAGAACGAAGATGACGATTTGCTGTTTGAGCTAGGGTTGGAGGACAGCTGAGGCGCGCACGAACGACTCGTACAGTTTCGCATACATGCCCGCGTTCTTCAGCAAAGTGGCATGCTTTCCGCGTTCGACAATCCGTCCTTGGTCCAGAACGAACACGCAATCGGCGTGGCGTATGGTACTCAACCGGTGGGCAATCACAAAACTGGTGCGATCGCGTAATAGCAACGTCAGCGATGCCTGAATGCGGGCTTCCGTCAGGGGGTCGACACTACTCGTGGCCTCGTCCAGTATCAGAATCCGCGGATTGGCCAGCAGCGCGCGAGCAAAACAGATCAGCTGACGTTGTCCCAGAGACAGACGGCCGCCGCGTTCACCGACCTCTGTATGTAGACCTTTCGGCAGTGCTTCCAATAGGTCCAGGCAATCGAGTCGGCTCACCGCTCCTATCACTTCGTCCTCGTTAGCTGAAGGGCGACCTACTCGAATGTTGTCGATAACGCTTCCGCTAAACAGAAAGTTCTGTTGCAGAACGACCCCAATCTGTCGTCTCACTGCATCGGTCACTAGCCGACGCGAATCTCGACCATCCATTAGCACGCTGCCAGTCGTTGGCAGATAGAATTTCGCCAGCAAATTGATGATGGTTGTTTTGCCGCTTCCCGTGCTTCCGACCAGAGCGACAGATTGTCCTGGTTGTACTTCAAAACTCACATGCTGAAGTACTAATCGTTCTGGATCGTAACCAAATGAGACGTCGCGAAATTCCACAAGCCCGCTCAACGGCCCGGGTTCGATTGCACCGGGTTCATCTTGCCACTCCGGTTGCAAATCCAACAGACGAAACACACGTTCTGCCCCTGCCATTGCGGTTAGAGCTTGATGGTACAGGTTTCCCATTACGGTAATCGGCGAGAAAAACATGCTGGCCATGAAAAAAAACATTAACAAATCTCCCAGGTCGGCCGAGCGAAAATGGAACACCTGAACGCCTCCCAGAAGAAGCAAGATGGCGATAAACATCTGACTGTTGAGATCCAGCAAGGGAATAAACAGCCCCTGAGTGCGAGTGACTTGCATATTGTATTGCGAATGATCCTCAATCAGATCGCTGAACAGCTGCGCATTGACCTTTTGTCTTACAAAACTCTGAGTCACCCGAATGCCGTTGACCGATTCAGCCAAAGTGGCGGTAACTCGACTAAATGACTCCTGGACTTCCCGTAGAGTCTGACTTAGTTTGCGATGAAACACGCGGTTGACGGCATACAGCGCCGGTGCCAAACCGAGAATCAGTAGAAACAAGACCCAATCGGACCAGAGCATGCAGGCGGCCGCGACAATCATTTGACCTACCTGTACCACCGACACGAAAAGTACGTCTTGCACACCGATGCGAATGTTTTCCACGTCGGAACTCATACGACTAATAATCCGACCCAGCTTGGTTCGGTGAAAAAAGCTCATCGGTAGGCGTTGCAGATGAGCAAACAGCTCATTCCGCAGGTCGAAGACAATCGCCTCACCTAATTCGAGTGCGAACCGTTGGCGGAAATGCATTACGAGCTGAGTCGAGAGCGCCAGAATCAAGAAGGTGGCAGCACCGAAGTAGACTCCCTGAACATCATGTCGGGCCACAGGCCCCTGCATAACTGACGCTACTAGCCATGTAAGTGCCGGCAGCTGAAATGATCGGATGACCACCAATACTAGCAACCAGTTACGCCGAGCTCGATACGGTTCCGTGTAGCGCCAGAGACGGATTATGAGCCGAGCGTCGAGCGGGCGACTGTGCTCTTCGCGATCTTCGAGCCGTCGCATCGTCAACGTAGCCGACGCCGGCTGAACACGTGGCGTATTACCGGGTGCTGGCGCTGAGGCGGAGTTGTCTGGATGTGCTTCCGTGGCTGGCAATGTCGTCCCTATCTTGAAGCCTGCAGCGCAAGTTTTGATGTTGCGTAATTGGAGATGCGAAGCGTGCCACTGGCAGCCGCCGACAAAAGGTTGGATGTACGATAACGCTCCTTTCGGTGGCAAGCCAGTGCTGAATCTGGTCGCGATTTGCGTTCAGGTTGGTGGTACCAAAACACGCCCTATAAACTTTTTCTCCGTGCGCCTACCTTATCCGGATTCACGCACTAGCTTGCCGCCGAATGACCGTAGATGGCTATCGTAATCAACTCCGGCGGCTGCCAGTGGCACACTTTGGCAGCGACGTTGACAGTATAATACTCGTGTCGCTCTAAACGGACAGAGCCATTGAGTTTCGCTACTTCGAATCGCACACGCTTGAGCTTTTCATGGCCCGATCTCGCTCGATAACGGCTCGTCTGGGGGACGTATTTGAGGACATTCAACAACCAGCGTACATCTTGGACGACCAACGTCGGATCGCATACTGTAACGACGCTTGTGAAAAATGGACCGGCAAGTCCGCTGACCAGCTAGTGGGAAAGCGGTGTGATTATCACGCACCCATTAGTAATCAAGATGAATCGTCATTGGTTGCAGGTCTGTGCCCACCGCCCGCTGCCTTGTCCGGCAACTACTCTCATTGTGTCGTGGCATTTCCCCGAGAGAACGGTCCGTTGTCGCGCCGATCGGCGCTGGTGGTGCCGTTAGCTGGTGCGGATGCAAGCAGCTCAACGTTATTGGTGCTCGTCGACGGGCAGGATTTAGCGGGCGAGTCCCCTGCGGACACCGTCCATTCTGAAGCGGCCCAATTGCACGATCGTTTATGCAAACTTCGCTCGGAGCTTGGCGCATGTTATCGTCCCGATCAACTTCTGGGAGTCAGCACCTTCGCACGTCGCATTCGCGATCAAGTGCGACTGGCAATTGCAGCTCGGCCCCGCGTAGCTATTATCGGACCTCCTGGAAGTGGCCGTGAACACGTGGCTCGCACCATTCACTATGCCAGTCAGCCTGAATCCCCACTTCCCTTACTGGCATTGACGTGCCCCGTCGTCGATCGCGAGACGCTCCAAACAACCCTCCGTGCCGTGGCCAGACGCGGACCTGACGCCGAACCGAATCGTCCGTCGACATTGCTGTTGTTAGAAGCGGACTCCCTTAGTGAGGAAGCTCAGATCGAGCTGGCAGGCTTTCTGAATCTTCCCGGCTTTGATTTGCGAGTCATTTGCACGGTGCGGAAAAACTTGTTGGATTTGGCGCAGCAGCATGGGTTTCGGCCAGACCTCGCGTTTGCGCTTAGCACGTTAGTCATCGAGCTGCCAGCGCTTAGCCAGCGGCCACGAGACATCCCGATTCTGGCCCAGCATTTTTTGGAAGAATTCAATCGAACCGGAGCGAAACAGCTCAGCGGGTTCGTGCCGGAAGCACTTGACCTATTGGCCTGTCACTCATGGCCACGGAATATTGATGAACTAGCCACGATCGTAGAAGAAGCATGTCGCCGTGCAGAAGGGACTTGGGTGACCCCAGTCGATCTACCGAAGCGCATTCACATTGCCTCTCAAGTGACTGCTCGCTCACTTCGCCGAGAAGAGAATATTCAGCTGGACGATTTTCTCCTCGAAATCGAACGCGAGCTCATTCGCCGGGCATTGCACCGCACAAAAGGAAACAAGGCGAAGTCAGCTCGGATCCTCGGAATTCACCGCACGCGACTACTGCGACGCATTGCTCAACTGGGACTGTCCGACGAGCTCGGCATCACGGCAGTTCAATTCGAACCGCTTGATCCGCCGGAAGAGTAGGCGGTGGGCAGTCGGCAGTCGGGGAGAATTGGTGGAATCGGGTACAGCGGACGTCTAATTCCGAAATATGCGATCGGTTGATCAGTTTGATCTGACCAATCCGTCCGGCCGAAAGGTCGTTTCGACAGGCCACACGCCCTTTGAACGCTCGTTCCGGCGCTCGGTTACGATTCGTGGCAAAAGCGACCGCCAAATATTCGGGTGGCACGTCCCTGAGCTTGCGAAGGGCATGGGCGGGCAGCGAGTTGTTTGAGCCGCTGCGCGCGGTCTGCAGGAGCAGCTCGATGGCAGGATGGTCCTGTGCAAAGCGCCGCAGCACGCCGG
>JANNPR010000726.1:0-2606 GCA_031400345.1 Planctomycetota bacterium
GCTTCCTGCATCGGTTGCGCGCAATCGATGGCGATGCCAATTTCGAATCGCCGCGCCGTCTCCCCCCTTACGATCAGTAAGCTATCCAGCATGCGGGGTCCCGATCGTCGATGGTAGGGTAAGCCTGCGGTGAGGATTGAAGTCGTGGAGTCACCGCCTTCGATTTCGATGTAAAGCGGCGATTCGAATCGCTTACTCTCTGCGGGTTGGCGCGTCTCGTTGACCGCGCGCCACAGACTGGCCGCCTCATCCGGCCAAGCGAACCGACATGCGATGTACGAATTCCAAGGATCAGCTAAGAGTTCCGATAGAGGCTCCAGTTCGATATCAACCCGCAACACGCGACTGCCGCGCCATAGTTGATACGTCTGACTAAAGCGGGCCAATTCTTTCCCCTTGCGACTGAGCAGCCGGCCTTTCGTTTTAATCTCGCCACAAACCGTACTGGCCGTCGTTACGACAACCTCATCCGCTACCATCCGGGAATAATTCGTGGCTTCATCCGGATCCTGCCAGGTATCTCCGGGAAGGTTTTGGGGGCTGTCAGGCAACCTTAATGCCAGTTGCTGCGACAACCGATTACCCCGAGCGTTATATACATGGATCGACTGCAGCGTTCCTGTGTCGGAATTGATGATTGCTTCGAAGAACTCATTTCGCAGGACACCTGGTTCGGCTAATGGGGGTGGAGGTCGTTTGGGTTTTTGAACCATGCCGGACGGTGCTGCCCAGGCGAACCCCAGCGGCGGAACTTCCACCACAAAGTGTTGTTCGCCGGCAAACTCGTCCGCAACAACGACGGGCCGCTCGCTGGTCAACGCTCTGGATAATTTGTTAGTCCGAATACCAATTCGGCGAGTAGATGCCAAGGGATTGACAATCAACACACCTGCCTGACCGGTTTCGTCGCGACGCGGCAATGTTGCTGCGAAGACATGCAACGTCGCCTCCGCGTTGGACATAATCTCCGCATACCGATCGTTAGGCATTTCGGATTCCACTGCGGAATCAATTCCGCTGCCACCATCGAGAATCACTAGGTCGGCTTTATTTGATATGACTGCGGTCATGGCAGCTAAGCTCTGTCGAGAATATTCGGCGGTGCTCTGCTTCCAATATCTGACCCATCTTGAAATGGGATCCATTTCGCGACGTATGATTGACTGCTTCAAGTAAGGCGATTGGTATTGGTCAGCGTTAAATCGATCCTGGTGACTGGGCATAATCGTGTCGCGGAAGTACTGGTCTAGCGCAATGAACTTACCTAGTGCGGAACAGTAGCGACTCGACCGTTTGAGATCGTCGTACCAGCAACTCGTTTGACCCGGCCAGTGGGCAAAAGATAGCGTGGCCACATGATCCGAATCCATCGAGCCGCCGAGCTTGGTGGCTAGGCCCAAAAAAGTTTCCGGTTTGGACGCATCCAGCGGCGGTTTCCCGAGCGCATCCAGTACCGTTCCATCAGCAGCTTCCCAACGCGTTTTCGACTGAGCGCCAAAGGGGCAACGTCCCTCATCCAGCGTAAAAAGCAGTGCCCCCCGCATTCCCAGGTGCCGTAAGATGGAGGGGTGTGAAGGCGTCAGTCCGAAGCGGCGACGACCATAGATTTCGGGCCTTGCTCCAAGCCATTGCTGACAGGTGTCCAAACCCCTTCGCAGGCCCCGCAGCAGCGATTCACTTGATAAGAGCGGCGCACGTGTTTCGGACCATTCTCCACCAACTAAGGAAACCCGATGTGCTTCGATTTCGTTGCGAAGACGGTTCAATGACTCCGGTTCGTCGGTTGCGAGTCGCTCGAGCACTTCCCCAGCGATGAGTACGCTGGTGGGGATTGCACCCAGCAGTTCATTGCGCAGTGACTCGCCGATGGTTGTGCCGGCCACTAAAGTCAAATCCAGCAAATACACTTCGACGGAATAATAGTGATCGCGTTCCTCGGCTAACACATGGAAACACGAAGCTAATTTGTCACGAGCAACATCCGACTGCCCACTCATAGCGGCATCCGCCGCTGCTACCACCATCTGCCGAAAGTGGATTTCGTCCAAATTGCTGGCATATCGCATCTGCCGTGTTAACAGCTGCACTTGAAGATAACAGTAGCCCAAAGCGAAAAAGTCCAACACCAGTTCAGCATCCGTAGCAGTATCGCTGCCGTCCAATTCGGCCAACGCTTGCTCGATGATCGCCTCACGTCGGGACTCTTTGCGAATTAGACATGCGCCTTCCGACTTGGCTCGTTGTGCATAGCCTGTCGGTAAGTCCCGCATGGCAACGGATGGTACCACGATTAAGCGATTTGCCAGCGTTTGTGGCGGCGTATCGGAACGATACCAACTGGGATTTGCTTGGGCGGACGCGATCAGTGCCGGATGCCACAGCGCGGTCCAGCTGGCCAACAACCCATCGGCGTCTTCCCCCTCATGGTGTTGAGGAAAGTCCTCCAAGCTATGGCACGGCAATAGTATGATCAGTTCTTCGTATTTCATCGGTTAAACCATAATCATTGCTGCCGACATCGTCGAGCCGGATGGTACCGACCGGCGAGATCGGCAGAAACATGCATTCATTGTTGGTAATTGCTAGTCGCGTTATACTTCGTCGAG
>JANNPR010000728.1:0-2360 GCA_031400345.1 Planctomycetota bacterium
ATTAAGAAAAGAACTCGCCTGCCTCTCAAGGTGCTGCAACATAGCAGGGTAAAACCGTCTTTCGCAAGTGTGCGAACTCCCACAATAACTCACCGTTGAAAGTGCTTAGAGGGGATGAAGAATCTAGTCTGCCACTGGGACACTCCGTTCTTCATCCCTCTTGTAAAAACCATTTTTAGTCGCATGCTAGTACTACGGAAGTACGCGAATCCAGTCACCTTCGTGAATAGCTCGAACGAACCTGCAGAAAGTATTAAATAGTTGAACTAGGAGTTTGCTTCGATACCGCCGAATGATGTTTCCATGAAGCGATTGGTGACTTCGCATGAAGATGCTCGACCTTAAGACGGCGCGCCGCAACATCGACGTAGCGCGAGATGAATATGGAGTTCCGCATATTCGCGGTTCGACGTGGCTGGATGTCATCTATGGACTGGGATATATGCATTCGTTAGATCGAGGCACCCAGCTGCTGTTTTCCCGCACGGTAGCCAGCGGAAGAGGAACGGAACAAATTGCTGACGATCCCGAACTGCTCGAGACGGATCGTTTTTTCTTAAAGATCGGTCTGAACCAAAATCTGGAGCAAGAAGTACGTTCGCTTGACGACCATTTGTTTCGTCAGTTGACGGCGTACTGTGAGGGCATCAACGACGGTTTGAAGGGTTTGGGGCGATCCTGGCCGATGTGGGCCACAAACTACGAGCCCCAACCGTGGACACAAGCGTCGATCTTACTGGTCGGCAAACTTCTGAGCTTCGGCGGCTTGGTCGTTAGTCAAATGCAGAACGAGCGCCTGTTAATTGAACTCATTCACACGGGCGTTAACGAAAGGGCGCTCAAAGAGCTCTTGTCACCCCGCTTAGACCAGCTCGACTTCGAGATGGTCCGCAACATCAAGATCGCCAACCAACTCTCCGATGAGGCGCTGGAACTACTGACCGATCTGCCGCGTTTGGCGGGCAGCAACGCCTGGGCAGTTAGCCCACATCGCAGTGCCACAGGTTCGGCACTTCTCGCATCCGACCCCCATTTGGAAGTCAATCGACTTCCGGCAATTTGGTACGAAGCCGTTCTGCGATGGGACGACCATTATGTGATGGGTGCCTCCTTACCGGGATGTCCTTTGTTCGCCGTGGGAAGGACCGAGCGTCTGGCCTGGGGCGTGACCTATATGAAAGGCGATACCGTTGACTACTTTGTGGAAGATTGTCGGCCGGGCGGAACAACGGGTTGGCAATATCGACGTACATCTACCTGGCACGACTTCGCGCGACGCGATGAAGTCCTAAAGCGAAAAAACGGCGTTACCGAAAGCATCCCTTTCTATGAAAACGAACAAGGGACCTTGGATAGTAGCCCTGACGAGTTGGGAAGCGGTTACCATTTGTCGATTGCTTGGACGGGCAATTGTTCCGGTTTCGGTCGATCCATCGGCACTTGGTTAGACGTGATTCAGTCCCCCTCAACCGCTAAGGCGATGGACGTTGTTCGTGATTGCGATCATCCCACCTTGTGTTGGATCTTTGCCGATCGCGAAGGGCACATCGGATTGCAGGGATGCGGCAAGTTTCCTCGACGAGGCAGCGGTAACGGTTTGGCGCCCATTCCAGCTTGGGATCCCGCGAACCACTGGAAAGGCTGGCTTTCCACAGACGTGCTTCCGAGAATCTTCGATCCGCCTAGCGGATTTATCGCTACCGCCAATGAAGAGTCCAATCCTCCGGGCGGTCCTATGCTGGTAACTCAACCAGTTCACGACTATCGCAAGCGCAGAGCCATCGAACTTCTTTCTGAATTGCCCCTTGCTTCGCTCCATGATATGCAGCGCATGCAATACGACGTCGTCAGTTTGCAAGCGCGCGAACTACTGGGTGTTTTTCTAACGTATTTACCCGATGGCGATATCAAGCAACGCCTTCAGCAGTGGGATCACCGTTACAACCCGGAGAGTCGGGATGCCACGCTGTTTCTTAAACTGTATCGAAACGTGATGTTCGAACTGCTCGGTAACGAGCAAGGTATCGGCTGGCGTCGGATGGTGTATTTGTGTACTCGCGTGGGCTATTCGATGATGATCCTGACGGCTGCGGACCGCATACTCGAACTCGATGAATGCAGTTGGTGGAGTGGGCGAAGTAAAGGGGATTTAATTCGCCGAGCCGCCGAACGGCTGAAGCAGGAAACGACACCACCGTGGTCAGAGATCAATAATTTTCATTTCGCAGACCGATTTTTTGGAAACCGACAGGTGGGACGCCTGCTTGGTTTTGAAAGTCGGCAATACCCGATGCCTGGAAATCATGCAACGTTGTTCCAAGGACACGTGCTGCAAACCGCCACTCGCGAATCGACGTTTG
>JANNPR010000744.1:0-3071 GCA_031400345.1 Planctomycetota bacterium
GATCGTGTTCACTATGTCGTCGCTGGCAAGGCCGAGCCGCTCGAGGATCGGAGCCAGATTTGGCGGAATTACGCCTTGTTTAACTTTGGTCCGCTGCCGACCTACCCAATCCAAGAAACTCACATAGTCCTTCAAGGACAAGGGAGAACGGGGGTCAAACTTGGTTTATTTGTTTTTTCCAAAATGGGAGAACGGGGGTCAAACTTGGTTTATTTGTTTTTTCCAAAATGTCTAGGAAATGCGATTCGAGTTTGGCTCGACAACCTTACTCTGGCCCGTTATAGACCGAGCGCAGTTTGCACGATTTGAAGCTGCCGTCGCAGTTCGCTATCCGGCGGCGAATTAGTGAACCACAGTGAGCGCTAATTATTTTTGAATTCCTTTTCCGAATCATTTTGGAAAAAACAAATAAACCAAGTTTAACCCCAGTCTTCCCCGCGCAGTTGGGTAAGGGGCAGAAAGATCGCGACGTTCCCTTGTCGCCGCAACTTCTCGAAGTGTTGCGCGAGTATTGGCGGGCCTATCGTCCTGTGAAGTGGTTATTTCCCAGTCGAGATACTCGACAACCGGTCGGAGTACACGTTGTCCAACATCTATGCCGGGATATTCATTGGAAGCTGCAACTCACGAAGCCTCTCAACCCACACGCACTTCGGCACAGTTTCGCGACGCATCTGATGGAAGCCGGTGTCGACCTGCGGACGATCCAGATGCTGCTCGGGCATCGCAATCTGAAGACCACAGCCGTTTACACGCACGTGTCGCGGACACGCCTGGAATCCACTCCCAGCCCTTTGGACCTGATGCACGCAGCATTGGGAGCGACATCGGCGGCCGAGCCGGAGTCGTCGGTACCCGTCGCGGTCCGCTCAACACCGGCAGCTACTCTTACCTCGTCGGCCCCCCGTGAGACGTCAGCCAACACAAAACGCTCCAATAGCACGCCCATCCAGAAGCGTCGCCGGAAATCCAAACGGCAGCCGCGAATCAAGAAGAAGAGGAGTCGGCGATGAGCGCCGACCTCACCGTAGCAGACGTATTTCGCGACGGACACGCGATGTTTCTGGCAGAGTATGGTAGTCGCCTGACGTCGGAGCAGCGCCGCGTACTACGCGACGTCGAGGCCTGTCGCACGGCGGCCTTCAGTCGCTAAATGCACGTCGTCGAAGTCGTGGGTTTCAACCCACAAGGCCGCTTTGTCCACTCGGCTACTTGCTTTCCCCTCGCCACTTCCGAAAAGCCTCGTTTGGCGTCAGACGCTTGTCGCCATCAGCGTCAGGACGCAGCAGCTTGCGGAAGGCCTCTTCCGGCTGCTCGGCGTACCCGTCGGGAATCTCCATGCTCAGCAACGATGGATCGATCGCCGAATTCCATTTCATCTCCTTGAGCGTCACAAGCGGCGTCTCGCCCATACGTAGTTCGATCCTTAACGGCAACATTGACATCGAGTCCACCCACACTCGCATCTCTCCTTTGTCGTTCTCCGCTCCAAATAGCTTGATACCGTGAACTCGAAATACTTCCGCGTCCTTGCCGTCGATGACTTCTTTTCCCAACCGCTCAGCGCTGTCCGAGCGCACTTGCCGCAGCTGGGTGACCGGATCCGTGGCGAACTCCGTCGCCAGGTGTTCATGCAATGTGAAACGCCCGGCAGTTTTGCTCTTGCCATCTAGATAGAGGCCTTCCTTGGCCTTCCTGTCAGCGATCATGACAATCCCAATCGGATGCTGAACGCGAAGCTTCTCACCGTGCAACACGCACTTTTGCTCCTTCTCTGTGGCTTGTCCCGGACCGGGGCTGAGCACAAATTCCACCGAATCGGCGTTCTTCACCCTGTCGAGCACCTGAGCCAGAGCGACGTTCGCCCCGCCCTGCATTACCAGGGCTACAACACCCGCCAACGCCAATAAGATCGTCGCAGCAATGCCGCTTAGCCGCAGGGCCATGCCCCCCAGCGTTCGTCGTTGCATAACCGGCATCGGCATGCTTCTGATCGCATCGACGGTGGACCCCACCAGGCCTGGTGGTATCTCCGAACCACGCGCGTCCCGCAGGCGATGCGTTGCATCATCAAGTAAGTCCCCGCCCATCGAACCGTTGTGTTGGCTCATTCTGCGTCCTCCTTTGCATTCGTGTTTGGATTCGAAACGAAACGCCTAAGCCTTGACCGCAGTTGCGATCTGGCCCGATTCAAGAGCACGCCGACGTGGTTCACGGATAAACTCATCTGCGATCCGATCTCCCGGTAGGCCATCCCTTCCAGACATGCCAGGCAGAATACTTCTGCTTCCCGGGGCGCAATTTCGGCAAGGGCGATTCTCAGGCATTCCTCCAGTTCCGTTGTCTCCGCATCGCTTGCCGGATCGCTCGACCGCTTGTCGATCAGGCCCTCTTCTGGAAACTCGCAGTGTCGCGCCCGGTTGCGCGCAACCTCGCGACATCGTTCCAGGGCGCGAGCGGTAGCCAACTGGCGCAGCAATGCCGGCCAATTGAGCACCGGCTGTTTCAGAGACAACTTCCAAGCCGAGATAAACGTCCGTTGAAAGCAGTCTGCCGCATCGGTCGTTTCAGGAACCAGCCGATTGACAGTCCGCCACACAATCGAGCTGTTTTGTTCGACAATGTGTTCCCATTCCATCTTCACTATTCTCCCTTCGTGCTCTGCTCTCTTAAGAATAGTCGATGAAACCCGAGGTTTTCTTACAGCCTACGCATCGGAATTCCACCGATCCCGCCCACCGCGCCCCGTCGAAGCCCGTAGAGCGGACGTGGGAAAGCGTTTAGGGAACTCGAAGTTATAGTCCGCCAGAGTTTTGAGTTTGGGCAGTTTGGCTCGCCGGATACGCCGACAAAATGCCCGTTTCGACGGGCGTCGCTTTTGCCAGAATCACCAAGACTGGAAGTTCGCCTTCCGATTTTGAACCCTCTCCGGACTTCCGGGTTCTCTTCGAGGCCGTACCGGGCCAGGCCCAGGAGATGCGCGTCCGGGGCGAACGGATGGAGGCCGAAATCTTCGTCCGGGCGAAGGAACTCCTGGAGGCCAACGGTCGTCTACGGCAGTCCAACGACGA
>JANNPR010000751.1:0-3258 GCA_031400345.1 Planctomycetota bacterium
GGGTAAGGCAGTTTGGGTAGCTCGCACTACAGGACAGTCTTTCGCATTTCTAATAGAAAACGCGGATGCCAAGGAAGCGGCCGCGATGGCCGATCGTCTGCGACAAACAGTCAAGGCGACGACCTTCGATCTACTAGGCACCACGCTTAGTGTAACCGTGAGCGGTTGTGTTGCCGGACTCGTCGAAGATGATAGTTTTCCTGCCGTATCCGCACGATTGTCCAGTGTCATACGCGAAGTAAAACAAGGCGGACGCGATCGGACGGCAATTTTGGAAACGCTCAATAGCGATGTGCAGATTCTCGCTGTTCCGGAGGTGCAGGCGAGTTTGCAGCCCGTGCAGCTTTAGTGCGAAGTGGTTGGACGGGCACAATAGCCCGTTATACGACTACACCATTCCAAATAATTTCAGCGCGCCCATCACGCCCAATAGAACAAAATAGCACCCGCCCACGGCCATCACGCAACGAATGAGTAGGTTCGGTCGCAACGGTCGCGGTAGTAAGAGCGAATTAACAAAAACCGTATGCCAACAACTGATTGCGAACGCAAAGTTGTAGCCCGTTGTCGCCAGCTTGAAAACAAATCCCGGCTTTTCCGTAACCCAAATGATTGTGAAACCCAGCGTGCAATAGATAACCAGCACTGAAAAATAAAGATAGCGGATGTAGCTAGTATCTAATCGACGCAACTGGGGCACCGCTGACCAGAACACATCCACCCAACGACGCACGAATCCGTCGATGGTCGATACCATGCTAGTCATCAATACTAAGAAACCGCAAAACAGCGTGCCCATCTTTAACGTCCAAGCCAGGTTCGGTCCTGTAAGCCATGGCCGTAATGTATCGGAAGCGGCGAGAACTCCAGCTGTCGGGTTAAGAACCTGTTGTGCCACTCCTTCCGATGTCATGGACGCTACTTTCCAATCCTTGGCGTTGGTACCCCGTGGCAAGAACTCGACAGATAGAATGCTGGGCAGCGACACGCCAATCAGGCAGGCGACCATCCAGACACACACCTGATCGCGTGCTACATGCCGATACCACCGACGCCAACGAGGCAAAGATTCTTCGGTGACATCAAATACACAGCCAACGTGAGACAACTCGACGCCGTGCCCACCCACGATGCTGGGAATGGCACCTACGTGATGCCCCATGCCCCAGCCTTGGTCCCGAGTGAAGTTACTAATCGGCGTATTTGTCAGGCCGCCGTTGCCAGCGATCGCAGCCAGGCCGGCGATGTAAGCAATCAACGCCCATTCGATCGTGGGAAAGCGTCCCTCGGTGAATAGAGTAACAAATAGATTCTCGACATTGTCGCCGTCGCGCTTGCCATCGCCATCTCGGTCATTCCACTTTACGATTTCCCCGTCCACCATTTCGTGAATTTCTTCTACTTCGTCCAATCGCCCATCGTGATCGAAGTCTTCACCTGGATCCAATTGTCCATTCCCGTTGAGATCATCACCCCGCAGGACGGGCACATTGCCGACCTTGGCGAAGCCCGAAACGATCTCCCACCAGCTTCTTGGGTGTGAGAAGAATAGCCCTATGAACACCAGAAAACCGATCACAATTACCAACTTCAACGACATCACGATCTTCAGTGAGTTGTAAATCTTGCCACCGAAGAACAATGGCAACATCGAGCAAATGTAGATGGCTGAAGATACGTACTTGTGATAATACCAATGCGCGTCGTTACGCACCGGGTCAAAATTTTGTAGGAACATGGATTCCAACGCGACTGCCGCGTTGACGGCCAGATAGGGGAAAACAGCGCCCCAATCCAGGATCAGATAGGCAACAACCCAGAACATCGGACCGGGCAATGTGCGGAATTTGCCGTTGAAAATCGGTTCGCCGGTATACAGCGTGTAGCGACTGATTTCGATATTGTAGAGAACTTGAATCGCAATGCTGACAGCTGCGACCCACAATAGCGCACCACCGTATTTGGCGGTAACTGCTGGGCCGGCAAGCCATTCACCGCCACCAATGGCGGCGGCCCCCATGACCAGCCCTGGGCCAATCATGCCTACCCAATTCTTCCAGGTAAAACGAGGTGCCTCGATCAATTCACCACTAGTCCAGCGAGGCATATCCTTAGAGCCTGGATAGGGTGGTATGAATTGTTCGGACTGTTGGATCGGTAAATCCGCCTGAGGTTCGTTCATGGCGGAACATGATCGACGCTGAACGGCCCGCGGTCAAGCATTTACTTGCTGGAAGCATTCAGGAAATTCAACGAATACATCACGTCCTGGTCTTAAAACCTGAACTTTGGCGAGTCCGGCTACCATTTGGGCTATAGCCTCAAACGAATCAGCGGGCTAGTTTGGAATGAAATTCCGCGGTTGCTTCTGCTCGGACCGATCCGACCGATTCGTCCAATTCAGAGTCGCGGGATCAATGCCTTCTTGCGGTAAGTCCAAAGCGAGACACGATGATCGAACGACGCCACACCAAAGGGTTCCTAATCGTTGTTGCGGTAGCCGGCGTGGGATTTGTCCTGGTGTCACTCCCACCGTGGATCGCGTCGCAAATCGATATGGTTTCGAAAGCCGGCCCGATCTGGCTCTATGCGTACGTGACGGTTGTCAGTATCGGCGCAGCTTTACTCGGTGGCTGTACGCTGTGGATGGGCTGGAAATTATGGATTCGCACGGCCGAAAAACGCAAACGAGAGGATATTCAGAGAAAGAACCCCAGCCAACTGTCGGCCGCCGAACGAGAGACAGAATTGCGTCAAAACTTGGTTGACGTGGAAGAACTCTCCAAGGAGTTAGCGGAAGAGGACGAGCTGCGCAAGGAACTCGACCCACTTTTGGAATATCTCGACAACAAGCACGGCACGCAAAAACTAGAAATTGTGGCATTTGGCGCTATTTCCAGCGGCAAGTCGTCCTTGCTCAACGCCCTGGCGGGACGAGATGTGTTTCAGACGGATCCCAAGGGAGGTACAACCATTCAGCGGAATGAAATACCTTGGCCCGGACTGGATCAGGTTTGGCTCGTCGACACGCCTGGCTTGGCTGAAATCGACGGAGCGGAGCGAGGCAACCTGTCGACTGAGGCAGCCAAAGACGCGGACATTGTCCTACTGGTCGTCGATGGGCCTCTGCGCGACTGGGAAGTCCAACTACTTGAACAACTAGCGGCCATGGAAAAGAGAACGGTGATTTGCCTAAATAAAGCGGACTGGTATGGAACCAAACAACAGCAAGACCTATTGGGGCAGATCCGCGGTCAG
>JANNPR010000755.1:0-2341 GCA_031400345.1 Planctomycetota bacterium
GCTGATGACACGAGGCCGGGTCCAGCCGTAATCCAAATAATAGCTGGCATCTCGTTCGCGAGCTTTGCCCAAAGCGTCCCAGTAGGCCTTCTCTGGCCAAGCACCTTCATCCAAGCGAATGCCGTCGTGTTCCAGTAGAGAGCCTTTGCGGAAGTGCACCTGCGCGAGCCATTTGTTGTATTCAGCAATGGCGGTGTAGTAGTCGTTCTGGGCTTGCGAGCGACGCCGCTGTGAGTCGAGTAGAAAATCCAGTGACTCTTTTCCGCCTTCGTATAAAGTCTGATGCGCCCGGACTTCCTCTTCGGTCGCCAGCCATTGCTGCAAGTACGTTTGGCTGCGACGATAATGTCCGTTCATGGTCCGCATGGTATCGGACAACAAATGAGTCTCGATTAACTCTTGGTCTTCCAACAGCGCTTTGGCACGTGCCAATTGGAAGCGAGCATTGTTCACCCCAGCATTTGACGCTCGCGCACCAATCGGCAGCTGCATTTCGAAGCCGAGCCGAAATTCCTGAAATTTGCCTTCCGTCAGCTCGTCGTATGCCGTGGATCCAACTGCTGGAAAGTCGAGCCCATTGCGATCGGCATTAATTAACTCATCTCCAATTCCATACCAACCGTAGTTGGCTGTCAGGTCCATCCGCGGCAGCAATGCGTTTCGCGACAGAATTAATTCCATTTCGCGACGCTTTACCAGCCAACGACTCTGCCGAAGTTCCGGGCTGCGAACGAGTGTCTCGCTCACCATTGTCGGCCATTCGAATTCCACTTTCGCGGATGTGGGTTCGTCAACGGGTCGAATCAGCCGACCGTCGGTAACGGCCAAACCCATCATGTAACGGATACGATTTTCGCGAGCGAACACTGCGTCGAGTGCTTGCTGAGTGGAAGCTTCGAACGCAAAGTACTGACCACGAGACTGAGCTTCTTCACCGGCGCTAGCTTGGCCAAACTTAAAGCGTTCGTAAACCACTTTCCACGTGCCGTGAGCGCTGTCGCGAGCAATCTTGGCGGTATCTACGTTGCGATACGACAGATACAAGTCCCAATACGTGTTCTCGATGTCCATTACGAAGTTTCGCACCGAGGATTCGAACTGAGTCAGTGAGACGTCGGTGTTGATGCGAGCGATCTGAATCGGAATGCGATTTACTTGTGTGCCGCGGCCCAAACCGAGTGGTTGCCGGATCTGGACCTGCCAGTTGGTTTCCCAAGTGCTAGTTAAAGCGCGAAATGGAATCGGCTGAAGCGTACCGTCGTATTCGGTTTCATTGATCAGGCTAAACGTGGCACCGGTCGCTGTTCGCTTACGGAGCTCTGTACGCAGGCCGGCACTGTCCCGTTGGGAAACGGTTGGCGTGAACGGATTCGCGGGCGTCGCGTTCAACGGCCGATCGGTTTTGTTAAGAAGCGATCCGCCGAGCGGATCCGTAACCAGCAGAATCGCATCAAAAGCAGACAAAGCTGCTTCGACGCCTGTCTGCGGATCCGATTCGGTGATGGCCGGATCATAAATGCTGGAAATGGGCGGGCTGCTACCGCTAGACGGGCTTACGCTTAACGCATTCGAGAAACCGAACGATGAAACCTGAGCAATCGACCGAATGGTCTTACTATTCTGCAAGCCGATCGCCACCACTTCTTCTAATCGCAAGTCCCAGAATTCCGTGAAATCTGGATTCGAGATGGTTAAAGGAGCCTGCACCTGGTCGACTTCAGCGAGATGCGCATCGTACACGTCCGGGTTCTCAATCTGAATCGCCTTGTCCATATAGTGGGACAAGTCGCCATCGTCATTGAAGTAGAACGGCTGAATTGGATGACAACCCGTACAGAATGTAAGGGCGATCAGCGAAATGGCCACCAGTTCTCGGAGTTGCCGGCTCATCGAATCCCACCCTGATAAGGTTCGCTCTCGACCCTGGTTTGCAGTAGTCGAGGGACGGATATACTTCCGGTTCTGCACAGCGCAGGTTCCGCGCAATCGAGACCTAAGTCTCGACACCGTGAGCAAAGCTCACGCGCCAGTTCTGCACTTGCTCGTACGGACCACAACCCCCCCCAACCTCTGCCACCGTCGGTAATCTGCTCGCTACGCAGAACCAAAGGATGGATTCGGCAGCCAGAGTATCGACTAGCTCGTTGTTAAACTTTGACGATTCCACATAATCGGCAATTCAATCGATGCGATAAGGCTGCCGTTCACAGAGCAGGCAATGTGGGAGACGTGGGAGGGGAATTTCCGAACCGGTAATTGAAACTTGGCGGTGCTCGGACGGTTACAATGACACGGACCGCTAGCGGCTGGACCTTTCGATCGACCCGCGACGACCCCCGGC
>JANNPR010000830.1:0-1149 GCA_031400345.1 Planctomycetota bacterium
ATTAACTACGCGGCACGGGAGCCACGACTTGAGGCGTTGGCAGCCGAAACGAACGTGCGGCCAAGCGTCACAAGCGGAGTGGTAGCGGGTGCGAATTATCGGCGAGCGATCGTGATCGCTTCGCGCAATAACTTCCGGCTATACGTTCTTGGATCAGACTTGGCCGTAACAACATCATTGAAGGAGCAACCTGAGAAAAAAAAAGTGTCAACCAGCCGGCCACGACCACCGTGGCATCGACCCTTCTAAACACAGCAGACGCCGGGAAGGTTCCGATGGTTCACAGGAAGTTATCAGAATTTTATGATGGAGCCTGCACAAATCGTGCATCGCCCGATTGGATGTCCGTCACGCGTTGAGGAACGTTTGCAGCGGCGGGCCGGATTTCTCCCAGCGCCAAAAATTGCGACTGAATGTCGTCGTAGGCAAATACTTCGCCCGACGCGATATCGTAAATCCAGGCGTGTAACTTCAATTGACCCAGGCCCAGGGCGACGGCCACTGCCGGGTGGGTTTGCAAATGCTCGAGTTGAACTAGCACATTTTCCTCGGACGCGACGTCCAGGAGCGCGTCGCCGGAAAGATGCGAGTATTTCGAGCGAACGATACGCCGGGTGGCTTCGGCGTGTTTCAGCCAATCGGCGACTGCCGGCAATTCTGTCAAGGACTCCGGATGGAGCAGACCCTTCATGGCACCACAATGCGAATGTCCGCAGACGACAATGTCGCGAACACCCAATCCCACGACGGCGAATTCGATCGAGGCGATTTCTCCACCAGTGATGCCCGCATAAGCGGGCACGATATTTCCCGCATTGCGCAACACGAATAGATCACCTGGATCCGTATGGGTGATCAGGTTAGGATCGATGCGCGAATCGGAACAGGTAATAAAAAGTGTCTCGGGGCTTTGTCCCTTGGCGAGACGTTCGAATAGTTCGCGTTGTTGCCGAAAGACCTCCTTTTTGAAGCGATGAACGCCGGCCACTAGCTGTTGGACCATCTCGGGCTCTCCGATTTGAACTGAATCAGGTGACTAACGCAGCCATAGTATAGCGATCACTTCGCACGTGGGGGCCCTGGAGGCGGGCCCCCATCCTTCATCTCCTTGATTGAAAATCTTAAAGGATGAGAATGATGGGTGGGTTG
>JANNPR010000838.1:0-3302 GCA_031400345.1 Planctomycetota bacterium
GCTCACGGTGCAGCACTTCATGCCGGGCTACTATTGGACCGTCATCGCGGCAAAGCGCCGAAGTTCCGCATTCAGAACGTCAACTCGCACAGTCTGGGAGTCATTGCCACCGATTCGCAAACCAAGCTTCCGAAAAATGCAGTTATTATCCCTCGGAACACACCCCTACCGGTCAGTTCGAAGCGAGTTTTTTCAACTCAGAAGTCGTCGCAGACTTCCATCCTCGTCCAAATCGTCGAAGGTGAAAGTGCTTCGCCTCAAGACTGTTCCCAAATCGGAAAGTGTTCCGTGCGCGGGCTTCCACCGAACCTGCCCGCGCAGACTCCAATCGAGGTGCGATTTCAATATGAGGAGAATGGACGCCTGACGGTTTTCGTAACGGTAGCAGGAACAGATAAACAACTAAAACATGACCTCGTCCGTGAGAACAGTCTTACTCAGCAGCAACTCGATAGTTGGCGGAAATACATTTCTGGACTTGGACCGAAGAGTCTGTAGTCACTTGTCACTTGTCACTTGTCACTTGTTGCGTGTCAAAATGACAAATGACAAGTGACAAAGGACTACCCCGTACTAATTATTACAATCCACGTCCCGGGGCCATGAACTCCCGTAGTGAGTTGTAATTCGATGTCGCCTGTTTTGCTGGGGCCGGTGATCAGCGCGATGTTGCTGTGGAGATTGTCCAGCCCCTCAGCTTGCAGCGCTGCAAAGACATCAAATAAGTCCGGAACGATCTGTGATACTTCGACTACGGCGACATGCACCGGGGGAACTAACGATACCATTCGTTCTCGGCCGGGTTGGGAACGTAGGATTAGGGTTCCGGTTTCTGCGACACCCCAGTCGACACTTGAGATGCCGATGTCGGCAGCGAAGACAGACTTCCGTTGGTCGGCCAGGTGCTGGGCTGCGAGCGTTGCATGTGAACAAAGCGTGACACCGCGACTGGATAGCAGTTCAGCTAGCCCGATTCTTTCCAGAAGTGGATGCTCCCAACAGAGCGCAGTTTTAGGACGAAGTTCGTCGAGGATCTCGGCTAGTTTTTCGCGAGCTGTCTCCGTGCCACTAACGATGTGCGCTGTACCTCCCACGTTGTTGATCTCGCGAGCAAACGCTTCGGGCAAATCCGCGCCGGCGCCTACATAACCAACCCCTTCTGGGATCTCCTCCGTTCGAACTCGGTATTTCTGTCCCGATTTCGCTGCCTGTCGAACGCGAGCAAGAAACGACGCACGATTCATGGCCGCTGACCTCGTTCGTGGCTTTGAATTTTTTGTTCTGCCGCCCACCAGTCGCGAAATCGTTGCGGTGCGGGAGCTGGAAAATCCCGGGACTGTGTCCAGCCGCCGAGCTTCCCTGGCAGTCGTTTCAGCCAGCCTGACTTCTGGCACCATCGGCCCAATGTGCGCGCCACCAGCCAGGTCGAGGCACGATACATCCAAGGTCGCCGCAGCGAAAAGGCCCACATGCGATAGGCTAGGGCTTCCAGGCGACTTTGGCTGGTGCGATCCGCGTGCAGTTGTTCGCGTAGCGTGACCAACATTTCCGGAATCTGTATTTTGACCGGACATGCCGCTTGGCAGGCACCACACAAGCTGGACGCATGCGGAAGGTGGTGATTGGAAGCAAGTCCGTTATATAGAGGAGTCAACACGGCGCCGATCGGACCTGCGTACACCCCACCATAAGCGTGCCCACCCACGGTGCGGTAGACGGGGCAAGCATTCAAACATGCCCCGCAACGGATGCAGAACAGACTTTCTCGCAGCGGGCCCGCCAATATTTTCGATCGACCGTTGTCTAGGATGACCAAATGAAATTCATCTGCTCCATCGATTTCTCCCGAGCGGCGCGCTCCGGTGATTAAGGATGTGTACACCGATAGCTTTTGCCCCGTGGCTGCTCGAGCCAGCACCTTCAAGAAAAAGGGCAAGTCCGACATTTTCGGTATGACCTTTTCGATACCCATCACCGCAATATGGATCCGGGGCAATGCCGTGGTCAGCCGCGCGTTGCCCTCGTTTTCCACGATTACGATCGTGCCTGTTTCGGCGATAGCAAAGTTCACCCCGGTAATTCCCACATCGGCGGCGGCGAAGCGCGAACGAAGTTGACGACGAGCGAAACTGGCCAGCGGCACTCGTTCGGGTGGCAGTTGCTCACCCGCCACGGAACTGAGAATATCGGCACAGTCTTGGGCCGACAGATGCAGAGCCGGACCGACGATATGTGAAGGCCGGTGTCCAGCCACCTGAATGATATACTCGCCGAGGTCCGTCTCCACGACTTCGACGCCAACCTTAGCCAATGCCTTGTTGAGATGGATTTCCTCACTGGTCATGGACTTCGATTTGACGACCCGTTGTGCGCCATGCGATTGAATGATGTTGGTGATAATGTCGCAAGCCGTTTTGCCATCCTCTGCCCAATGAACCTGGCCTCCCCGACGAATGACGCTGGCTTCCAATGTTTCCAGGTGCTGGTCCAGTTCAGCGAGCGTCGCATCCTTAATGGCTCGCGCTTTTTCTCGTACCCACGTCGAATTGGGCAAAGCCTGCCACGCATCCCGATTCCGAATTCCTAAGGTGTCGCCCAGTCGGCCCAGAATATTGCGCAATGCCGGGTTCGCCATGGCCTCATCCGAGGCCGGCATAAACTCGTTGTGTTCCGCGCGCAGATAGTCCGTTTTCGACACGGTTCACCCATCCGGAGATTTTTCACTAGGAAAAGAAATAAACCACGGCGCAAACCGCTAGGCATGGTATCACGCCGATTACCGTTACCGCGGCGACGATCGGCTGCGGCGGTGGAATGCGACGAGCTCGCACCGCCAGCGGAGTGAGAGCTAACGTTACGAGGCCGGTGATCGCCGCCACGAACGTCGCTAAGCGAGGCATCGCTGTGACCTTAATGTCGGGACTGCCACCGAGCCAAACTACTAACCAGGCGAAGGCGGCCACAATTTCCGCAACAACGGTCGCAAGTGCCGTTAACATCCAGGCAATTGTCAGCGCTTCTGCGGCAGGGGTTTCGGCGCTGACTTTGGATTCTTTCAGTGGAGGCTTGGACTTTCTATTTGCTTTTCGGCGGTTTGAATGACCCATGTTTCGCACTTTCCACCAGCAACCTATCTAGTGAATAGCGCGGCGACAAGCATCCTACGTCGACGATGCTAGATCCCCACCTGAATTCGGCGCCATCTGGGATGCAGGTTCAGGCCACAGGCGGTCCACGACGCTGACAAGCGCAAGCGGGCCGCTCAGCCGGTGTATACGACAAGCGTCACGCGCTCGGTCGAG
>JANNPR010000839.1:0-6515 GCA_031400345.1 Planctomycetota bacterium
GCCGGGGGACTCCCTGAGCTGGTGGAAGGCGGAAGGAAATACCACCGACAGTAGCGGCATCAATAGTGGCACGCTAACCAATGGCGCGACGTATGCGGACGGCAGGGTCGGACAGACGTTCCGTCTCGACGGCACCAATGATTACGTCAGCATCCCAGATTCGCCGTCGTTGCGGCCAACGAACTTGACTGCCAGCGGATGGTTCAACTTCGACACGGCCAACGCCGGCCCGAATAGTTTTCGCATGCTGATGGCTAAGACCGTTGGCACCGGTGTATTTGAATCGTTCGGCATTTGGTACTCGGCGGGAGCATTGAACGCGGTCGTTGGCGACGTGGCTGGATCCGGGGCTTTTCTAAGCGGCGCGTTCACACCGAACCCGGGCCAATGGTATCACGTAGCCTTTACGTTTGATGATGCGACGGACGCGCAGACCATTTATGTCAATGGCACTGCGATCACTTCGGGAACGACGACCAAATCCATCGGTTACGATGCACATCCGCTGCAGTTGGGCGCCGAGTTCGAGAACGAAGTTCCCAGCTACTTCTTCCAAGGCCGCATCGACGAGGCAGAAATCCATGGCCGTGCCCTGAGTGCCGCCGAGCTCAAACGCATCTATGACAACGGCAGCGCCAGCAAGGGGCAGATAGCGCCGATCGACACCGTGAGCTGGTGGGCCATGGAGGGCTCGGCTAGGGACATCACGGGCGCCAACCATCCCTCGGCGACGAACGCCATCAGTTTCGTCAACGGGAAGGTCGGCCAAGGCGTCACCCTTGGTTCCGGCGGGTACATCGACATTCCCCATTCGCCGAGCCTCAATAATCCAAGATTCACTCTGGAAGCGTGGGCTCGTCCCGAGGGACCTGGTCCCAATAACGACACCTTTGGCAGCGCCTTGATTCAGAATCCGGCCGGAAACTCAATTTGGTGGAGTGCTGTAGACAACCGGTTCCGTTTTGGAACCGGCGATGTTCCGGGTGGCGATCCTCTGGCCCTCGTCTCCTCGAACACGTTTGCTGCCGGCCAGTATTACCACGTTGCGGGGACTTATGACGGCAGCACCTTCAAACTGTACGTCGACGGATCCCTTGAGGCGCAGCTCGCGCTAGTGCGAACAATCAACTACACTGATTTCCCCGGTCCTTGGACGATTGGCTCGACCGGTGCGGCGTACCGCAACGTCGGCTTCCCACGCACCTGGAATGGGGTGATCGATGAGGTCGATATCTTCGGCCGTGCCCTCAGCTCAGCCGAAATCCAATCGATCTACGCCGCCGGCAGCGAGGGCAAGGGCCACGTCGGCAGCTACAACCGCTCGGTGACGGTGCGTGCGACCGATAGCAACTCCGGCGATACCGAAAACTTCAACATCCAAGTGGCCTCCATCTCCTGGGACGGCGGCGCAGGCACTTTCAACTGGAATGATGCTGCGAATTGGAGAGGCGATATTGTTCCAGGCCCAAGCGACGACGTTTACATCGACATTGCGGGCACAAACACCGTCACCTTCGCAAGTGGCTTGACCTCAATTCGCAGCCTCGTCAGCCACGAAAAGTTGGCTATCACGGGTGGAGGTTTCACCGTTGCGCAGGCCTCCCAGCTCAATGCCGGCCTCGATTTAAGCGGCGGGACACTGACGGCCAACGGCGCCGTAATCATCGCCGGCTCCAGCACATGGACGGGAGGCAACATCGCGGGCAGCGCTACGCTACAAAACCAAGGCACCGTGAACTGGACGGCCGGGACCATTTCCGGTGGCGGTGCATTCACCAATCAATCAGGTGCTCGCTTCAACGTGCAAGTTTCTAGCATCTCCACCTTCAGCCCCTCATTTACCAACCGGTCGGGAGGGACTGTGACTCGCAGTGGATCAAGCATCGCCACGTTCGGCGGCGCCTTTGCAAATTCTGGCACCGTGAATGTCGATGGAGCAACATTGGTGACAGACGGCTTGCCGTCCAGCGGCCTTGTCAGCGTCTGGCACGCGGAAGGAAATGCCACCGACAGCATCGATGGCCATAGCGGGGCACCCCAAGGCGGGCTCCTTTACTCGTCAGGTCGAATCGGGCAGGCATTTCAGTTCGATGGTATTAATGACTCAGTCGACTTGGGTACCTGGTTCAATCTGCAGGACTTCAGCATTGGCATGTGGCTCAATCCTGGCACCTCCCAGGTTCAGTATGCGGACATTATCGACAACAATCACACCGACGTACGTGGCTGGGTAATGCAGCAGCAATCTAATAATCTGAATCAGTACATTTGGGGAACGCATGACGGCGGAGCAGGTCTTGTGTTCAACCTGGCTGCGAGCACATGGCACTACGTGGTCGTTACGCGAGACTCAACAACTCGTGTGAACAATCTGTACGTCAACGGCACGCTTGCAGGGACGGTTACGGCCACGCGAAATATCCCTTATGACGGCACGCAGTTCCTGCGGCTGGGCCGCTGGGGCCTCGGCGGGCGGAACTGGAACGGGAAGATGGATGAGGTCAGCATTCACAACCGCCCACTGTCGCTGGCCGAAGTTCAGGCCTCGATGAACGGCAGCAATTACGTTCAAACCGCTGGCACCACAACTGTTGCAGGCCAACTCGCATCGTCCATCAGCATTCAAGCCGGCACGCTGACCCTCAGCACTGGAGAGGTCGTGGGACCAGTATTCGTGTCGGCGAACGCCACGGTACAGGGAAATGGCACGGTCAGCGGAAATCTCACGAGTTCGGGCATCGTCGCCCCCGGCAACTCGCCCGGCATCATCACCGTCAACGGCAACTATTTACAGAACTCCGGCGGCTCTCTAAATATCGAAATTCAGGGCACGAATCCGGCGACGCCCGATTTCGACCAGATAATTGTCAAGGGCTCAGTTACGCTTGCCGGCACGCTGAACGTCAGTCTGCTCAACGGCTTCAACCCCGTCGCAGGTACGTCGTTCAAGATCATTGATAATGATGGCACCGACGCCGTTTCGGGCAACTTCAACGGACTGACGAACAATGCCACTTTCACGGTCGGCGGGACCAAATTCCGAATCGTCTACGCCGGCGACGGCAACGACGTCGTGCTTGTCGTCAATACACCTCCCACGGTGACGATCAACGGCGCCCCGGCCACCAGTGCCGAAGGAAGTCCCATTGGACTGACCAGTGTCGTGTCCGATCCCGACGGCGGATCGTTTACCTACGCATGGAACGTGACGAAGAATGGCTCAGCCTATACGCCGGGCAGGCCGACGAACCAGGCGACGTTTAACTTTACGCCTAATGACAACAGCACGTACGTGGTGTCCTTGTCCGTCGCGGATAGCGCGGGAGCTGTGGGCACGGATAGCAAGACCGTCACCGTGACCAACGTCGCGCCGTCGCTGACGGGGATCCCGGTATTCCAGCAGGGCCTGGAGCAGGGGCTGTTAGGTTACTGGGCGTTCGACGGCAACGGCAATGACCTCGCCGCAGGCGGCCGCGATGTCAGCCTGGCCGGCGGCGCGGGCTTTGGCGGCGGCCTGTTCGGACAGGCGCTCGAACTAAACGGCATCAACAGTCAATACGCTACTCGTCCAGGCGACGACCAGATCTACGACTTCGGCGCCAGTGACTTTACCGTTCAGGCGTGGGTGAACTTTGACAACCCAAATGGCCGCGAGCAAGTCGTTCTCGAGAAGTTCCAGGGCGGCGGCGGCCCCGGTTGGACGCTGACAAAGCTTGCGGACAACAGCTGGCACTTCTACGCCAGCCCGACCGTGGTTCTCACATCGCCCGTCCAGAGCATCACCGCGGGCAGCTGGCAGCATGTGGCCGTGCGACGCACCGGAAGCGTGTTCCATCTCTTTTTCAACGACAATGTGATCGCATCGGGGTCGAGCGCGGGGGCATTACCGGACACCGGCTCCCCGTTGCTGATCGGCAAGCGCAACGACGGCGATGGGCGCAACTTTGCGGTTGACGGCCGCGTCGATGATGTGGCCATCTGGAACCGGGCATTGACCAACACCGAGCTGGCCTCGGTGTTCCGCAGCGGCACCGGCCGCGCGGTCGCCGAAGTCCGTGCCCTCAACCTTAGCGCCACGACCATCAACGAAGGTGACAGCACCACGCTCAGCGGCGCCTTCACCGATCCCGGCTCGGCTGATACGCACACGGTCACGATCGCCTGGGGCGATGGTTCTGCCAACACAACGCTCACCGTTCCTGCGCTGACCGAACCGGTGGCAATTACGCCGGTCGGCGTTACGGCCGAATCGACCGGCACAGGGTCCAGGCCCGGTGAGGTGGCGGCGGCCAATACCATCGATGGCAACAACAATACATACTGGCATCCCTCCGCAGAAATGCCGTCGGCGGCCATTACGTTCGACCTGGGATTGGCCCGGCGGGTGAGCGGCTTTCGCGAGACTTCAGGGCCTTTCCCGGGCAATCCGTTTACGGCCTCGACGTCGGTCGACGGCGTCAATTTCACTCGGGTGGCCACCGGCACGCTGACGACCGCCAGCTGGGGTGACCACCTGTTCGCCCGGCCGGTCACCGCCCGCTATATCAAGCTGTTTGTCGAGCGGACTGATGCGACCGGCTTTGGCGAATTGGCGGAGTTCAAGGCGCTGACCGACGAGCGCCAGTTCACCGCCACGCACACCTACGCCGACAACCGGCCGGGGAATGCGCTGTACACCATCACCGCCACCGTGACGGACGACGACGGTGGTAGCTCGACCACTGCTCCGGCGAGGGCCGTGGCCTGGTGGAAGGGAGAGGGGAACGCCAAGGATAGCGCCGGGAGCAATGACGGCACCCTGGTGGGTGGTACGACGTTCGGCCCCGGTGAGGTTGGGCACGGGTTCAATTTCAACGGCATCAACGGTCATGTGGTCGGCAGCGCGCCCATTAACATCTCGGGGGATGCGGCCGTTACCATCGAGCACTGGGTCAATCTTGCCGATGTATCGGATGGGGGCGGTGGAGCTAGTATCGGGGACGTCTTTGGTGGAGCGGGAACGGCTTTTGGCACGTATTTTAACAACCAGGGCCCGGGAATCGTATCGGCGGAGTTTGCCTATCAAACGGCTGTTAGAAGTGCCGGAACTCCTCTGGTGGCGGGCCAATGGTATCACATCGCCATCGTGAAATCACCGGGCCCCATCGCCACGTCCACGATCATCTACGTCAATGGTGTGGCTCAGCCTCTGGCCAGCGGCGGCAGCACGCTCACGCCGAACATCTCCAACGCCCGACCGTATATCGGCAGCTTTGGCACGTGGACCGATCCGGCGAGCTATCTCAAGGGATCGGTTGACGAAGTCACCATCTACAACAGTGCCCTTAGTGCCGCGGAGGTCCGGGCCATTTACAACGCCGGCAGCACGGGCAAGTCTACCGGGGCCACCACCACGGTCACCGTCAACAACGTCGCGCCGTCGCTTCAGCCGAACCAACTGGCCCACAGGCTCACCTTGACGGGGCCCCAGGCGAATGGCGGCTTCGGGTCGAAGGTTGTTGCAGTTGGCAATCACATTCTCGTTTCCGCGTTCCTCGCGGATGGCACGTTCACGGACGAGGGAGTCGTCACCCTGTACGACGGCACCTCCGGTGCCCTCCTGCACACGTTTGTGAACCCCACGCCGGGCACCAGTGACCGCTTCGGCCAAGCCCTGGGCGCCGTGGGCAATTATATCCTCATCGGTACCCCGCACGACCGAAACGCCGTCGGCGCCGAAAATGGCGCGGTGTACGTGTATGACAAGAACACGTACGCGCTCGTCAACACGCTCATCACGCCGAATAGCACTTTCAATGGTCAGGACCACTTCGGCTCGGCCATCGCCACTTCGGGCGATCTGGCGCTTATCGGCGCCCCGGGCAAGGACACCGCCACGCAAAATGCGCGCGGCGAGGTGTACCTGTTCAATTTCAGCAGCGGCACTGGCACGCTGGTTCGTACCCTTGCCAACCCCGAGCCCGGCGTGAGCAGTTTATTCGGCCAGGCCCTGGGCTTCGCCGGCGCGAATCTAATCGTCGGCTCGAACCGGGAGATTGTGGGACGCGCGAATGGCGCGATCTACCTGTTCGGCGGGGCTAACGGCGGCCTCCTGCAAACGATCCTCAACCCGAGTACGGCTTCCTTGGCCGCGGAAGGCTTCGGCACGGCGGTGGTAGGGGTCGGTAACAACATCGCGGCGGGCGCGCCGCAGAAACAACAGGGGTCTGATCCCAACACCGGCGCGGTCTACCTCTTCAGCGGCGCCACTGGCGCGACGCTCACCGAGTTCGTGCGCCCCGTCTCGTCCCAAGGCGCCTTGTTCGGCTTCGCACTCGCGGCCCGTGGCACTACCCTCCTCGTCGGCGCCCGTGCCGACCAGCTCGGCATTAGCAGCCTGAGCAGCCTGGGGGACAACGGCGCCGGCGCCGCCTACCTCTTTAGCGCCGACCCGGCCGACGCCGCCAACTTCGGCAAGGTCTTGGGCGCCGTCCAGCGGCCCACCCCGGCAGGCGTCCAGAACTTCGGCTTCGCGG
>JANNPR010000911.1:0-1469 GCA_031400345.1 Planctomycetota bacterium
GGCTGCGTTCTTATTGCTCAATACCCATGCAGATATCGAGGAGATCACCGCCGTCGCCACGGTCAACATACCGATGATGGCTGAAAGCGAGGACACCATCGGATTCCGCTTCGCCCAGAGCGCTATCTTCTCGACATAGCCAGTCGGACGTGCGGCAATCGGCCGGCCTTCAAGGAAATTCTCAAGGTCTTCAGCAACCTCTTTGGCACTACCATATCGATGGCGGCGATCATGCTGCAGGCACTTTAGACAAATTACTTCTAAGTCCCTCGGCGTGTGTGGATTGAGAACGCTCGGCGGTTCGACGGTTCCGTTTTTCACTAATTCCAACGTTTGAAGAACGCTATCGCCTTGGAAAGGAGCGCGATGGGTCAGCATCGAGTAAAGGATCGTTCCGAGTCCATAGACGTCGGTAGTGGTTGTAATCTCACTCGTCTTTCCCGACGCTTGTTCCGGAGCCATATAACTTGGCGTTCCGAGCATTTCGCCTGTGGTCGTTAGCAAGGACTCCGAATCGATCCGCCGGGCGAGTCCAAAGTCGGTGACATACGGCACGCCGTTCTGGTCAAGCAGGATGTTTCCTGGTTTGAGGTCGCGGTGCAGAATTCCGCGTTGGTGCGCGTGGTGCAACGCTCTGGCAATCGGAATCAGTAGGGCGGCAGCGTCCTGTGGTGTTGACTGAAATCTGACGAGCTGCCGCGAAAGCGGCCCACCCTCGATCAGTTTCATCGTGAAGTACTTCTGCGATCCTATCTCGCCGAACTCGAATATAGGAACAACATTGGGGTGATCAAGCGATGCGACAGCCTCCACTTCGTTCTGGAAACGAGCCAGTTCGCGGTCGTTCACAAATGTCCCTGAGCGGATCATCTTGATTGCGACCAGCCTGCCCAAGCTGATCTGTTTGGCTTTGTAGACCACGCCCATTCCGCCACGTCCGAGAACTTCCAGAATCTCGTAATCGCCAAACTTCGTTTGCGAAGGTGACGGACTATGCTGATCCTGATTCTTCCCCGGTCCAAGTGCACCTCTGACTTGCTCACCAACAAATTCGAGCGTCGACACGTCGGGTACATGCTGCTCGGATGTTTCGACATGAAATGATTCCGTTGCGCCAGGTTCCAGCATCTCCTTGGCCGCTTCGATTAGCCGACGATGTCGATTTACGTTTGGATCTGTCATTTCCGGCTCCGCATTGAGGTTCGAGCATCGACAGCGGTTGAAGCATCATGATTACCGACGGAAGGCAATCGAAATATAGCCTCAAACCTTCGATGGCTCCGCTTGGATCGGCATCACACCTTTGACGATCTATGGACTCAGACCTCCACTTTTTCCGGCACTACCATGGCTCAGTCAGACGCATGAGATTAATGTGCGTACGTACGTCCATTTAGAGGGGCGACCCGGTGTATGGTTTTTTTCGCTTGATGCCTCTAATCCCATGGCCGTTTGGGGCGCAAGATTAG
>JANNPR010000942.1:0-3262 GCA_031400345.1 Planctomycetota bacterium
TATTTGAACCGCTTCTTAGCCTGAGCCTTCGACCCAGGGATTCTGTCAAGCGCGCAGATACGTCGATTGATGTCCTCAAAGGATAGCCGCTCACGTAACGGCAAGTTGACAACACAGGCCGACTCAGAACAGCAATCCAGAATGACCTGGCAGTTGTGAAGAACCCGAGCTCCTTCGGGACAACGTTCGTGTCCCTGCACGATGTAGTCGACGCCGAGCAACTTTAGGAAGGCCCGCACATTCGATTCCCGGTAATCTCGCCCCCAGACAAGTCGAAAGGCAGCGCCATCCGCTTGCAAATCTTGCTCGGTAAGTGGTCGATCAAACACGGTTAGGTCAAAACCATTCTCCACCACATTTTCGGGGACGCTATGGCACAGAAAAACCCCGGTTGATAGCCGCACCGCCAACGGGCAACTAGCAACGAAATCCAGCGACGCGCTGCGAACGGATTCCGCTGCGTTGCCATAAAGTTCATTCAGTCCCGAACGAAACGCCAAATTCAACATCCGACTGCCTTTGGCGATCGGAAAATCAGTGAGTTCAGCCAACTCATGGTTGCTCAGCAAAAAGTGCACTCGCTCTTTATATTCCACCTTCAGGCGGGCAACGTCTTCTAGGAGTAAATGCGACATACAGCCGCTATTATGCGGATAGGTCGGTCCCCCGTGACAAACTTCCTGTAGCACCAGGTGGCGGCGGGGATTCCGTGGCAGATCGGCGAGCTGGCATACTCGGCGAAAGTTAATGCGATGACCGTGTAGATCGCCCGCAATCAGCACATCGTCTCCCTCCTTTTCAGAAAGCTCAATCACGTTGCCTCGTCGCAAAACGATGCTCCGATTGAGTTCCGTGGCACGCTGAAAGATTTCGATAGCGCGTTGGGCTACTTCCGCCGATGCAACCATAGCACGTCTGTTTGGTGAGATCCCGAATCCATTCCAGCTGCCGCAAATTGCGAACGATTTCCGGTTTCATTTTCACATGGTTGCGGTACCACTTACTAGCCCCCGCGCAACTTAGCTGCCAATCATCTCAACTCATGGATATTCAGTCGGCTAAACGGTAAAACACCGACTTGACTTCGCTCGATCGGCAAGCCACCCAAAACTCAATTTGCATAGCTGAGCATTCTTCGTGTCGCCGCCGTTTAGTTCCCCTGAGCATATTATGGGAGAAGTGCCATCGAATCGGGCGTTGGTCCGTCGGCTTTTGGGGCTTGGTTGGCGTTACCGAGCTGGTTGCATCCTAATTCTTGTTCAGCAGTCGTTCTTAGTGTTGCTGAATCTTTGCGGACTTGGACTGATCGGCTTAGGCATTGATTACATTCGCTATCAGTTGGAACCCAACAGCTCCCTGCCGCACTGGCCGTTTGGGATGGCTCCGGGAAATTCTTCGGATCCAATTCTGGTGACGGCTGCGATTGCGATCGCTGTGCTCGTAACCGCGATTTTTCAGGCAATCTTGCGGTTCTGTGCCACGGTTTCCGCTGGGATGGTAGTTCAGCGGATTGTGATCGACTTACGGTCAACCGTCTACGACCAGTTACAAAGGCTAAGCTTTCGTTTCTTCGATGCCCACAAGACCGGATCCATCATCAATCGGGTCGCTGGGGATGTCCAGTCCGTGCGGATGTTTGTGGACGGAGTTGTCGTACAAGTCTTGGCGATAATTCTGTCACTCTCGATCTATTTGGCGTACATGTTTCGAGTGCACATTCCGCTAACATTGGCCTGTTTAGCCACAACGCCGCTGCTGTGGATCGGAGCGGTAGTATTCTCTCGACTTGTTAAGCCGGCATACCTCCGCAACAGTCAGCTCGTCGACGATTTAATTTTGACATTGTCGGAGAATGTGCAAGGCGTCAACGTCGTCAAAGGCTTTAATCGCGAACCCGAAGAGATCGTAAAGTTCGATGCCGCGAACCGCGCCGTCCGTGATCAAAAGCACGCCATTTTCTGGCGAGTCAGCATTCTGCAACCTTTGATGGGATTTATGACTCAACTGAACATGCTGGTTTTGCTTGGGTATGGGAGTTTCTTAGTTATTCGCGGAGAGATTCGACTTGGCGAGGGGCTGTTTGTCTTTGCCAATTTGCTTCACCAGTTCGCCAATCAAGTGGGACAAATCACGAACATTGCCAACACGATTCAATCGAGTCTAACGGGCGCTCAACGTGTTTTCGAAGTGCTCGACATGCCAGCTGAAATCGATAGCCCCTCGAACGCCGTCCGGCTACTAAAGGTCCAGGGAAATCTGCGATTTGAAGGCGTTACATTTGCCTATGGCGATCGGCCCGCACTGACCGACATCTCATTGGATATCAAGGCGGGGGAATGCATTGCGATCGTGGGAGCAGTGGGCGCAGGGAAGAGCACACTCCTGAGCTTAATTCCGCGGTTCTATGATCCAACTCAGGGACGTGTCTGCCTTGACGGGTATGACCTGCGTTCGTTGCGAGTGAATAATTTGCGACGGAATATTGGAATGGTCTTCCAAGATAGTTTTCTATTCAGCACAACCGTCGCGGCGAATATCGCCTTCGGGTGCCCAGACGCTTCGCCGGAACAAATTGAACGGGCTGCGAGGGTCGCATGTGCGCATGAATTCATTTGCAAATTGTCTCACGGGTATAAGACGGTAATTGGAGAATACGGATGCAACCTGTCCGGCGGTCAGCGACAGAGACTGGCGATTGCTCGGGCTATCTTACTGGAACCACCCATCTTGATACTTGACGATGCGACAGCAGCTGTTGACCCAGAAACGGAAGAGCAAATTCTCAAGGCCATGGAGAATGCCATGCGCGGACGCACGACGTTGGTCACCGCCCATCGGCTCAGCAGCTTGCGCCGGGCCGACCGTGTCGTAGTGCTCGAGAATGGGCACATTCAGCAAATCGGGTCCCATGCATCGTTGATGCGACAGCCTGGACATTACCGTCAAGCCGCCTTATTGCAGACAGCCACCGGCTTGGAAGAAGAGTAGGAATGCGTGTAATTAACGGCATTCGGGTCGTAGGCGCAATATACGACCCACACTGAAAGCAGAGACACATCACTTGTTTGATTCAGACAACCGGAATTAAAGCCATGTCACAATCTCTTTCCCGCGTGTGGTTGCAGATTGTGCCGCAGCCCTCCCAAACCAAGCCGCGGTCTATTTCGGCCTCGTTTTTCCGCCGCTGGAGTAACACGCTTGTTGCTCGGCCGAGGATGGGATTGTTTGACGTATACCCAGTGCGGCGCTCGCGGCTGACGCC
>JANNPR010000966.1:0-1809 GCA_031400345.1 Planctomycetota bacterium
GATCAGCGAAGATTAGTGTTCCTTGCCCAATCAGGATCCAATGGTGCGCTAGGATTGGTCGTGCGAATTGATCGCTAGCGATTTTAAGTATCGAGACAACAAAGATTTTTCGTACGTTATGGAATTGGGACAGTCGAACTACTTCGAATGCACGTTTCGCTAGAGAGATATCAAACTCGGTAAGTCCGCAAAAAGGATTTGTAGGGCTGCCGCCCAAACGACGGACCAGAGGTCCATCCTACAGCTTGCAATCACAAGCCAATCCCATTCGACTGAGGCGGTGGAGGATTGTCAACAAGTTCCAGGCACAACGGGCGGTTTCAATCGTTTATCCCTGATCCGCAGGCGACGTACTCTTCTTGAACTCGATCACGGATTGAATAACGCCGTCAAGATCATACTTGGGATGGAATGAGATCGTACTCCGGAGGCGAGTCAAATCGGGAACTCGACGACGAACATCCTCAAAGTCCTCGTCGTACGCGTCCGAGTACGACTGGAACTTCACGACTGACGGAGAGTCGGAAAGATGAATCACTCGATTTGCTAACTCGAGGATGCTGATCGGCTGATCACTGCCGATGTTGAATACCTTTCCCATCGCGGCTGGTGTCTCCATGAGCGTGATCACTGCTTCAATTACGTCGCTGACGTGGGCAAAACATCGAGTTTGTTTGCCATCGTCGTGAACCACAAGTGGACGCTCCGCCAACGCCGCTTCAACAAATCGCGGTAGGACCATCCCGTAAGCGCCAGATTGTCGTGGTCCGACGACGTTGAAAAAGCGGCCCACCACGACCGGTAATTGAAACTGCCGCCAACACGCCAAAGTAAGAAACTCATCGATTGCTTTGGCGGCTCCATAGGACCAACGCGCGCGAGTCGTAGGGCCGAAGACCAAGTCGTCATCTTCCGTCCAAGACGGTTTGGGGTTCTTTCCGTACGCTTCGCTGGTGCTGGCCAGAAAGAACTTCACCGATTGACCCTGTTCGTGTCTCGACCGCAGACGTGCAAGCAGCAATTGGGCTGGCTGGATATTGCGTTCGATGGATTCAATCGGTTGGCGAGCAATTAGCGATACGCCCACGGCCGCCGCCAAGTGATACACCTCGTCGGTCTCGTCCACCAATTGATCGACAAGGGTTGCGTCTCCCACCGTGCCGCGAATGAACTTAAATTGCGGCGAAGGGGAAATCGCTTTCAAATTGTCCGCCGAGCCCGTAGATACATCATCCACCACGGTGACTTGATGACCCCGAGCAAGCAGCGCTTCGGCGAGATGCGATCCAATGAAGCCGGCTCCGCCGGTGACCAGAATCTTTTTCACAGCTGCTTCCATGGGATTGTTGAAGGAGTACGGAGTCCGAGTGGCTCGATCGTGAGACAGTTGTAGTAGGCACACTCCGTGTGCCGTTACGGCACACGGAGTGTGCCTACTACAACGCGAGGCACGAGCGTCCAGGGCGTGAAGGTATCACCCAATCATCGTGTCGGAGTTTTAGCTCCCAGTATCGATTTCAGACCAGTTGTTAGCAGGTCATCTACTTCGGGTTCGCAGTTCGCCACGCTAACTTCATAACCACCTTGCGGGTAGGCCTCTTTGGTTGGAATGTACCACGCGCCGCCGTCGCCATATGCAGCAGTAGCGACGAATTGCTGTGGTTTAAGCTGTTGAGCCCGCAGCTGATATTCGATGAAGCACTCGGATGGCAAATGGACCAGAGAGATGTCGTTTACATGTAACGCGCTGAGCACGATCGGAATCTTGCGCTCCAGGCGACGTAGCCATGCCAGTTGATACGACGGGCG
>JANNPR010001013.1:0-2946 GCA_031400345.1 Planctomycetota bacterium
GGTGCTGCGGCCTATCACGGCTGCGCCCGCCCCGCTGCCCTTCCCCGTGCTGCCGACCATCGCGCCCGATCTGGTGCTGGCCGGGTTGCTCCAGGCGCTGTTCCAGCCGCCCGTGCGCGACTACCTCGTCTTCGGGCGCCAACGGCTGCGGCCCTTCACCAACACCTACTGCTCCGCCGTCCCAATCGAAGTCATCCGCAGGCACGTTCGACCGCTCCAATACGACGCCACGAGACTCTGCTTGGAGGATGCCTACCCAATCTGCTTCGCGTGGGTTCGTTTCGTCCGACGCTTGCCGGCGTTGCCATGCGACAAGCCATGCAAGTTGGCGGCAGACTTTTCATCGCACGATGACTCAGAAGGCATCGGCGGAATCAATCGTAGCTCCATTTGACGGTCGTACGTTGACCCAAGGTGGAGTTACAAGCCGCGTGGAACGCCGTGGTGAAAACTTTTGGGTGACTACCCCAGACCCGGACATAGAATTCGCGTTGGCCAATCAAGGCAATCCGACATCGGCGCCAACGCCACCCATGGTCGCACGTCAAGTCGTGATGACCACGGGCTCGCATCACATGCAAATCTATTGGTTACCAAGCCAGCGCAGCAGCGAGTTGCGCATTTTTCCCTGGGTTTACTTTATTGACGGGCAACGATGGATGCCGTTTGAAGACTCGTTCGTCGCGCCGCCTACTCTTGGGCGCATGCGGGTCAGCTGGAATACCCTTTGTATTGTTTGTCACGCTGTGGACGGTCGTCCAACGTTCGATCGCACAAGGAACCGGTTCCAAACAGAGGTTGCTGAATTCGGAATTGCCTGCGAAGCCTGCCACGGACCGGGCGAACCGCATATTCGTTGGCACGAAAGCGGACTCGCGACCGAGGAACGCGGACCAGATCCGATCGTGCATCCAGGAAAGCTGTCGGCGGTGGCATCGGCCCAAGTCTGCGGCCAGTGCCACAGCGACTTCACACGTGACAACGATTATTGGGTTCAAGGTCCACGATACCGAGCCGGCCATGACTTGGATCAAGCGCAAAAAATGGTTCGCTTTGAAGATCGAATGGATCCTACACACTCCTTTCATGGCAGCTATTGGGAGGATGGCACGGCGAGAACGGGCGGACGAGAATATCCGGGAATGATTGTCTCGCAGTGTTACTTGAAAGGTGAGTTAACCTGCCTGACGTGTCATTCCATGCATCATGCCGAGAGTAACCAGCAATTGACTGACTCGGCCCAAAGTAACGAAGTCTGCCTGAGTTGCCATTCCGCCCTGCGGGAAGACCTGCAGCAGCATACGCACCACGCGCCGGATTCGCAGGGCAGCCTCTGTTACAACTGCCATATGCCGCGAACGTCATATGCCTTGTTTCGCGCGATGCGTAGCCATCGGATCGATATCCCAAATGTAACCTCCAGTGTCACATCGGGACGCCCGAATGCGTGTAACCTCTGCCATCTCGACCAATCGCTGGCTTGGACTTCCAAACACCTAACGGAATGGTTCGATATTCCATCAGCCGACTTAAATGACGAACAAAACAAAGTCGCAGCATCGGCCATATGGATGCTGCGAGGCGACGCGGGCCAACGAATCGTTACGGCGTGGCATGTAGGCTGGCGACCCGCACAGGAAGCCTCTGGAGACGATTGGCAAGCGCCATTGCTCGCCGAACTGCTTGATGATTCCTATTCGGCGGTTCGGTTCGTGGCATCTCGATCGCTGGAGAAAATACCCGGGTTCATGGAACTAGACTACGATTTCCTAGCACCATCGCCCAAACGAATTAAGGCGAAAGAAACGGTGCTCGAGCTTTGGCATTCCAAGGTACACCCGTCCAGGCAACGACCTACCGCGGTCCTTCAGACACCCGAAGGCCAATACGACCAAGCTGCCGCGAATGGCCTGCTAAAACGTCAAGACCGTCGACCGATCACCTTTCCAGAATAGTGCCTGTTCCGTGCCAGCTTGACTGGCAGGAACTCAAGGTTTGACGGCTAGAACGAGCCTGCCCGGTTCCCCTACTTTCATTTGCACTTCGGCGAAGTGTAAACGAAAGCAGAAAAGATTGCTCAGGGCGGCGTTGCTAATTGCCCCAGCCTCGTTCACCTGCAGACAGGGGTCCGTCCAAAGTGGCGCAGTAGAACTAATTCAGCCAGGCTTCTTGGGGAGCATCGGACTCATCGACAACGGCGGAGAGAATCGACAAATTTATTCGTCTGGTAATGCGATCCCAAATCTGATTGTGATCGGAAAAAACTTCGTCAATGCGTGCCGGAGTCGTTAGCCACCCCCCGGCTTTCAACTCGCTTTCGAGCTGATCTGCCGCCCAGCCCGCATAGCTGGAGAATAATCGATACGCGTGCTTGTCCTGACGCACCAACTGGGAAATGCGATCCTTTTGCGACGTGATAAAAAGGTCCGGCATGATCCGGCTGTCGCCCAATTCTTCGTGCGTGTGTAACGCCAATAAGGGGCCAGGTACCGGGCCTCCGACGTAGACGAAATCGGAAGTCTCGATTCCCCCTTCTCCCAGCAAGTCCCAAATCTTACTGATGGAGTTATTACTGGGCCGGTTAATCACCACACCGGACGCACCTTCGTCATTGTGTTCCAACATCAACACGATCGATCGAAAGAAGTTGCTGTCGGGAAGATGTGGAGAGGCAACCAGAAACTGGCTTTGTAAAGAGTTCATACCCGACCATCGTATCGCTCAGCGAATGATGATACATCACGTCCTTCCCATTTTGCGTTCCAGGCACATTCCATGGTCGTTTTTCATCCTTTGGTGATGGTCTCGTCAAGGTTCCATAGTGATACGGCTAGTAAGCTTGTAGCCGACGGCCAGCGAAGCTTATTTTCCTTTATTTTCATCTTCATCTTCATCTTCATCCTCATCCTCATCCTCATCCTCATCGTCCGGATGCGAGAACACGAA